>WGAA01000142.1 GCA_015489285.1 Anaerolineae bacterium
AGCGCCGGGCGCTAAACCGCCCGGCTCATCCTAGCGAAGGCCTGCGGCCTCACGCGGGCAAGCCCGGAGGGCTTTGCTTTAATGAGCACGGCGGTTCAGCGCCGTGTGAGGGCAGCGGGGAGACAAGCTCGGCCCGACAGCGCCAACCCACTCCCAAATTACGCATTACGCATCACGGATTACGCCCTTAAGCCAAGAAGTGCTAGCAGCGCCGACTTCCCCTTAGCGCCTGACGCCTGACGCATGACGCCTGACGTATGACGCTCACCCCCCCATGCCCAACAACCGCGAGAAAAACCGCTTCAACCCCGTATCGGGTTGGGGGAGGAGGACGGGCACATCCTCGCCCAGCAGGCGACGGGCGGCGTTGCGGAACGCCTCACCGGCCCGGGAATGACTGTTCAACGTCACCGGCGTCCCCCGGTTACTGGAAACCAGAATCGCCGGATCCTCGGGGATGACCCCCAGCAGGGGGATGGCCAAAATATCCAGCACATCCTCCACACTCATCATATCCCCGCGGACCACCATATCCGGGTTCACCCGATTGATGAGGAGCTGGATATCCTTCTTCCCCTCCGCCTCCAGCAACCCGATGACCCGATCCGCGTCCCGGACCGCGGCCACCTCCGGCGTCGTCACCACGATGACCCGGTCCGCGGGCACGACCGCGTTGCGGAACCCCTGTTCGATGCCCGCGGGGGAATCGATGAGGACGATGTCGAAATCCTCCCGCAACTGCTTGCACAAGGCATTCATCTGCGCGGGGTTGACGGCCGTCTTATCGCGCGTCTGGGCTGCGGGGAGCAAATACAACCCATCCACCCGCTTATCCTTGATAAGGGCCTGGCGGATGCCGCACGCGCCCTCCACCACATCCACCAGATCGTACACCACCCGGTTCTCCAGCCCCAGGATCACATCCAAATTGCGCAACCCAATATCCGCGTCCACCACGGCCACCTGCTTCCCCAGCCGGGCCAGGGCGATGCCCAAATTCGCGGTCGTCGTCGTCTTGCCCACGCCCCCCTTACCGGACGTGATAGTAATCACCTCACCGCTCATAGGTCCTCCTCCTACGACTCACTTTCATCCCCTAGTGTAACCCATTTACGCCACCGCGTCCAGGGTTCCACCACGATCTGACCGTCGACCACCCGGGCCACCTCCGGTTCATCGGGGACACTCTGGGGATCCCCGCGGGCCATGTACTTCCCGATCCGGACCTGGGTGGGCATGAACTTCAACGCCGCGACCAGCGCCTCATCGTGGTCCTGCACCCCTGCGTGTACCACCCCCAGGAGCTGTCCCCACACAATCACGTGTCCGGTGGCGATAACCTCCGCGCCGGGATGAACA
Organism: Anaerolineae bacterium; assembly: GCA_015489285.1. Lineage (GTDB taxonomy): Bacteria > Chloroflexota > Anaerolineae > JAADDB01 > JAADDB01 > JAADDB01. Next base: position 1,360 of record WGAA01000142.1, read on the forward strand.
TCCCCTAAGATGACGGTAGACCCCCGGTGGTGGATACGCTGGCCCGAGCGCACCGGTCCCACCACAATCCTCGCGTGCTGCAACTCCCAATCCCCCGTCTCCTCCTCCTGAGACCGTTGGCCCGGGCCCAGACCCGTCTCCAGGCCCAGCGCGGCCGCGGCCTGCTGCGTAAGCTCGGAAAGAGACCACACCGCCCACAAACTCACCCCGTACCGGGAAAGCACCTCCCCGAGCGTCTCAATCGCCTCCGTACTCAAATGACGGGGCCCCACCGTCACCGCCACCCGTCCCCCTCGGAAGAACGTAGGCCGTCGTCCCAACTGCTCCTCCAGCTCCTGCAAGAGCGACTCCCAGGGCTCATCATCGCTCAGGGAAACAACCAACCCCTCCTTCGTTCCACGGATACGCACACGGACATCCGAACTCACTGCTCAATCCCCTCCCTCCGGGCTGGCCTGCTGGATCACGTGGGCAGGCACATTGAAATACGCGGCCAACACCTCGCGAGCAATAGGAACGGCCACCGCGGACCCCTCGCCGCCGCCGAAAACGAAGACCACGATGGCCACCTGGGGATCCTCGTACGGGGCGAACGCGGTAAACCAGGCGTGGGTGGGCAAATTCCCCTTCTCATCCCGGTCGATGCGTCCATCCCCGTCCAAATCCGCGGCGAACTCCGCGGTTCCCGTCTTCCCCGCAATGGTAATACCGGGCAACGCCACGGAACGGGCCGTCCCGCGGGGGCCGTACACGGCCAAATACATCCCACGGCGGACCACCTTCAACGTCTGCTCGCTCACGGGCAACTTGCGGATCACCTCGGGCTGAAAATCCTCCACCACCTGACCGTTCCCATCTACTACTTGATAGACGATCTTCGGGCGGTAAAGGGTACCCCCGTTGGCAATCGCCGCGGTCGCGTTCACCACCTGCAACGGCGTCACCAGCACATACCCCTGACCGATGGCCATATTGTACGTATCCCCCGTCGTCCACGACTCCGCGTAATTCAACCGCTTCCACCGCGTCGTGGGGATCAACCCCTTATGTTCGCCCGGCAGCGCAATCCCCGTCTTCTCCCCATAACCGAACTGATGGGCATAATACGCCAGGCGCTCGTTCCCCAGCCCCTGGAACTCCTTGTACCCTCCGCCGACGATGTAGAAGAAAATATCGCACGACACCTCCAGCGCCTGTTCCACGTTGATCAACCCGTGCTTCCCCTTGTACTTGTGAATCCAGCAGACGAACTGCTGGGCCTGCGTGGGATCGTCGGGGAAGTACTTGTTGGGGAGCCACAACTCCCCCTCGGTCATGATGCGGGTACGGGGGGTAATCACCCCCTCCTCCAGCGCGCCCGACGCGGTCACCATCTTGAAGGTCGAGCCCGGGGGGTAAATACCGCTGATCGCGTGGTTCACCAGAGGATGCCAGGGATCGTTCAACAGCTCGGCGTACCGTTTCGCCGATATCCCCCCGGCGAACCAATTGTTGTCGAAGGTGGGCAGACTGACCATGCTCAAGATCGCGCCCGTGCGCACATCCTCCAGGATGACCACACCGGAATGGGCTCCGACCTCCTTCAGGTGGCGCTGCAAGATCTCCGTCACCTTGCGCTGCAATTCCGCGTCGAGGGTCAAGATCACACTATTCCCCGGCACCGGAGGACGCTCCCCCAGCACGCGCACCACATGGCCGCGGACATCCACCACCAGCTGCCGTTCCCCGTCCTGGCCCCGCAACACATCCTCGTAAGACGCCTCCACCCCGCTCAAGCCGATGAGCTGATCGGGGCGATATCCCCGCATCTGATACTCGTTGGCCAGACTGGGGGGAATGGGGCCCATGTACCCCACCACGTGGGACGTCAGGGCCCCGGTGGGATACTCCCGGGTGGGCCAGGGGAACACGCGAACGCCGGGCAGCGTCGTGCGCAACTCCTCCAGGAGGAGGGCCTGCGCCCGGGGCACCTTCGTCGCCAGGAGGACGGGACGATACGCCGCCCCCATGCGCTCCTGGGACACCCGAGCCCACGCCGCAGCCGCGTCCTCGAAGCGCAACACCGGCCCCTCCTCCGGTGGGGAAGCCGTTGGCACCGTCGTCGTCACCGTCCCGCCCATGCGCACGAGAACGGGCGGGGGAGGACTCTGGAGGATGGCCAGCGTGCGGGAGATGACCGCCATCCCCTCCTCCTCGTCCTCGGGCAGGGATTCGGGGATGAGCTGCACCTGGAAGACGGCCCGATTGCGCGCCAGAATCCGGTGCTCCCGGTCGTAAATGATCCCTCGGGGCGCGGGGATGGGAACGATGCGGATCGCGTTCTCCCGGGAACGGGACAAGTACACCTGTCCTTTGCCCAGCTGCAAACGTCCCAACTGATACACCAGGAGAAGGAACGCGACCGCAATCCCCAAAAACAGGAGATAGAGCCGGATTTGGCTTCGGACTGCCGCGCGCTCGCTCATCTCACATCACCCGCAACCGCTCCTGCCGCTGCAACCGGTGGACGGGGAGCAGCAAGAGGAAGAATCCCCAGGCCAGGGCGCCGGTGAACAGGGCGTAGAAGAACGCCCATCGCATCTGAGCCACCGTCCACCGTCCCCCATAACCCCACATCGTGGCCACGGCGAACTGGGCCAGGAGATCGAGCCAGGCCGCGACCACCCCCATGCCAAAGGGCACGAGGACCCGACTCTCCAGCACACGACGGTGGGCCAAACCGCTCGCGTACCCGGCCAATCCCAGAGGGACCATGAGGAACCCCGCGGGGTGTCCCAGGAGCACATCCACCAGCGCGCCCAGCACCGCGCCCAGCCCCACCCCTTCCCAGGGACCGAAGTGCAACCCCACGGCCACCGTCACGGCCACCAGCACGTTCGGGTAGACCCCCTTGATCGACAACCAGGGCACGACGGAAATCTGCAGGATGACCAGCACCACCCCGGCCAGGAGCCCGGCTCCGATCCACACCCCGCGACTACTTCGTCCCCGCATCGCCCGAAGCCCCGTCCCCTTCCACGGATCCCGTCTTGGACGTTCCCTTCCCCGCGCCCTGCAACTCCGGATTGGGGCGGAAATCCGTGAGGATCAACACCTGCTCCACCCGGCGGAAGTCCACCGTGGGGCGGATGTACGCCTCCTGGAACATATCGTAATCGTGTCGTTGGACCCGGATGACCTGGCCGATGACCAGCTTGGGCGGGTACACGCTGCCCAGGCCGCTCGTCAAGATCAAGTCGCCGACCTGCACGGGCCGGTCCACGGGGATGTACTTCATCACCAGGGTATCGCTGTTCTGCCCCTCCACCACCCCCGTCAAGCGGCTCGATTGGACGATGGCGTTTACCGCGCTCTCCCGAGCCGTGATGGGGAGCACCTCACACGTGGTCTTGTGCACCCGGATCACCTGGCCCACCAGGCCCGTATCCGTGACCACGGGCATCCCCGGCCGGATGCCCTGCAATTCCCCCACGTTGAGGATGAAGCGCTGCACGACCAGGGAGGGGTCGCGCCCGATGACCTCCCCCACCACACTGGCCCCGCGGACCGTGTAATAGGGATGGGCCTCGGTAAAGTGCAACAACGCGCGCAGGCGCCTGTTCTCCTGCTCGATCTCCGCGAAGCGGACCTGGTCGATGGTCAACTTCGCGATCTCCCGCCGCAGCCGCTCGTTCTCCGCGCGCAAGGCCTCCACACTGCGGGGTGCCTCCACCTGGGCCCGCACCGCGCGGGCCTCTCGGCTCCAGCGGGTCTCCCAGGGGGCAACCAGCCAGCGCAGGAACTCCCCCGCGGTGGAAAGCTGTCCCAACGCCATCCCCAAACCGAGGACCCCCACCGCCAGGACAAGAATCAACCCGCCCAGCACCCGTCCCCGACGGCGCCAGGAGCGGGATCGTCCACCCAACGTGCGCACGTCCATCAATGCACCGTACTGCCGCGTTCCGTGCCTGCCAGCGTCTTGCTCAGCTTATCGAAGTGCTCCAGAACCATACCGGCCCCGCGGGCCACGCAGGTGAGCGGATCCTCGGCCACGTACACCCGCATTCGCGTCTCCTCGGAAAGGCGCTCCGCCAGCCCCTTGAGGAGGGCCCCACCGCCGGCCAGGGCAATCCCGTGCTCCATCAAATCGGCCACCAGCTCGGGGGGCGTCTCGTCCAACGCCTCCTTCACCGTCTCCACAATCGTGTTCACCGAGCCGCTCAGCGCCTCGCGCACCTCAATGGAGCTGATCTCCACCGCTTCGGGCAACCCGGTGACCAGATTCCGTCCGCGCAGCGTGAAGGTCTTCTCCTCGGGCAGGGGGTACGCCGACCCGATCTCGATCTTGCACCGCTCGGCCATGCGCTCCCCGATGAGGAGGTTGTACTTGGTGCGCGCGTAATTGATGATGTCCTCGTCCATCTCGTCGCCGGCCACGCGGATGGAACGGGCGACCACGATCCCCCCCAGGGAGGTCACCGCCACCTCCGTGGTCCCGCCCCCGATGTCCACGATCATGGACCCCAGGGATTCGGCCACGGGGAGCCCGGCCCCGATGGCCGCGGCCATGGGCTCCTCGATGAGATACGCCTCGCGGGCGCCCGCGCTCAACGTGGCCTCGTACACGGCCCGCTTCTCCACCTCCGTCACCCCGCTGGGAATCCCCACCACGACCCGGGGACGGGGGATGCGCAGGGTCATCTGCTCGTGGACCTTGCGGATGAAGTAGTGGAGCATCTGCTCCGTCGTGTCGAAATCGGAAATGACCCCATCGCGCAGGGGACGGATGGCCACGATGTGGGCAGGGGTTCGGCCCACCATCTCCTTCGCGTCCTGGCCGATGGCCACAACCCGATTCCCCTTCTTCGTGTCCACGGCCACGACCGAAGGCTCCTGAATCACGATCCCCTTCCCCCGCACGTAGACGAGGGTATTCGCCGTACCCAAGTCAATTCCGATATCCAGAGAGAAAAGCCCCAAGAACCAGTTGATCGGATTCACTCCCCACCTCTCTATCTCTACCGCGGAATAGTGAGCATGCCGGAAACATCCACCTATTTTGGCGATCTTTCAACGTCAACGTATTATAGCACGTGCAAGGAGAGGAGCAAGGCAGCACAATCCGGCCGCCGAGAAGGGGGAAGGACAAACGCGCGGCAGAAAGGACAGCCGGGCCGCACGCCCCCGAACCGTCGGCCGTCCGCAGACCATTCTGGAGGGAGGGTGACCATGGAACTGACCTGGTACGGGTTGGCCTGTTTCCGCATTTCCGACCGCCGGCTGAAGGTCGTTACCGACCCCTACGGCCCCGAAGTGGGCCTCACGCTGCCCCGCTTACGGGCGGACGTGGTGACGGTAAGCCACGACCGGCCGGGGCACAACTACGTCAAGGCCGTCAAAGGATACCGCAAGCTGCTGGACGGCCCCGGCGAATACGAGGTGGGAGGGGTCTTCATCACCGGCATCCGCACCTGGCACCGGGAGGGGAAGGACGGGGAACCGAACACCATCTTCCTCTTCGAATTCGGCGACATCACCGTCTGTCACCTGGGCGACCTGGGATACGTCCCCAAGCAGGAGGAAATCGAACAGCTGGGGGAAGTGAGCATCCTCCTCGTGCCCATCGGCGGTCACCAGACCCTGAACGGCGCGGAAGCGGCCGAAGTCGTCAGTCTCATCGAACCCGCCTTCGTCATCCCCATGCACTACGCCCTCCCCGGCCTCACCTTCGACCTCGACCCCCTGGACAAATTCCTGCGGGAGATGGGGGTCACCGACCCGCGCGAGCTCCCCTCCCTCAAAGTCTCCAAGAAATCCGAACTCAGCGAGGAAACGGAGGTCATCCTCCTCCAACCCAAACTCCAGGAGGGCTAGGCGGGCTCCACCTTCTCCATGTCGTACCAGTTCGGTCCCACCTCCACATCCACCTTCAAGGGGACGCGCAGGGGGTAGGCGTGCTCCATGATCTCGCGCACCCGGGGTAACACCCCCTCCAGCTCCTCCCGGGGGACCTCGAAGAGGAGCTCGTCGTGCACCTGGAGGATCATGGCCGTCCCGGCCCCCTGTTCCCGCAACCGGCGGTGAATGCGGATCATGGCGATCTTGATGATATCCGCGGCCGTCCCCTGGATGGGATGGTTGATGGCGGCCCGCTCCGCGGCCTGGCGCAAATTGTGGCTCGCGCCGCTTCCGGGGAGGAGTTCGGGGAAATAGCGCCGTCGGCCCAGGAGCGTCTGCACGTACCCCTTCTCCCGCACCTCGGCCTTGATGCGCTCGATGTACTCGCGGACTTTGGGGTACGTCTTGAAGTACTCCTGAATGAACGCGTTGGCCTCGGCCGGGTCCATCTCCGTCCGTTCGGCCAGCCCAAACCCGGTCACCCCGTAGGAGATGGCGAAGTTCGTCATCTTCGCCACCCGCCGCTGGGCCGGCGTCACCTCCTCGATGGGCACCCCGTAGACCAGGGATGCGGTGTGCGCGTGGATATCCCGCCCCTCCTCGAACGCCCGAATCAACGTGGGGTCCCCGGAAATGTGGGCGAGAATGCGCAACTCCACCTGGGAATAATCGGCCGCGAGGAGCACATGCCCCTCCGGCGCGATGAACGCCTTGCGGATCAAGCGGCCCAACTCGGTGCGGATGGGGATGTTCTGCAGGTTCGGGGAATTGGAGGCCAGACGGCCCGTCTCCGTTCCCGTCTGGTTGAAATCCGTGTGAATGCGTCCCGTCTCCGGGTTGACCATGCGGGGAAGCGCGTTGATGTAGGTGGAAAGGAGCTTCTGGAGCTGACGTTGTTCCAGGATGAGGTCGATGACAGGGTGATACCCCCGCAACTTCTCCAGGACCCCCGCGGCCGTGGAGTAATGACCGCTCTTCGTCTTGCGCAACCCCGTCGCGGGGAGCCCCAGGCTGCCGAAGAGCGCGTCGGAGAGCTGCTGGGTCGAATTCACGTTGAAGCGGTATCCGACCAGGCGGTAGATCTCCTCCTCCAGCTCCTGCAGGCGCCGGCTCAACTTCTGGGACAAGGTCTCCAGGAAGGGCACGTCGATGAGGACGCCGTGGCGCTCCATGGCCATGAGCACGGGTACCAGGGGCATCTCGATCTCCCAGAAGAGGCGTTCCTGCTCCCGTTCCACGAGCTGGGGCAGGAGCCGGTCGTACAGGCGGTACGTGACGACCACATCCGTGGCCGCGTACGCGGCCACCTGCTCCAGGGGGACCTGGTCCATGGTGATCTGCTTCTTCCCCTTGCCGATGAGCTCGGTGATATCCCTCATCTCCACGCCGAGCTCGGCGAAGGCCAACTCCTTCAACCCGAGCCGCCGACGGCTGGGGTTGATGAGCCAGGCCATGATCATCGTGTCGGCCACGCGGCCCGTCACCGACACCCCGTGCCGCTCCAGGACCGTCAGATCGTACTTGGCGTTGTGGGCCACGTACAGGACCCCCTTCTGGGCCAGCACGGGAGCCAGGGTCGCGCGCACCCGATCCCAGGGAAGGACCTCCGCGGTTGCGTGTTTCAGGGGGATGTACGCCGCGTCCTCGAGGGTGGGGCCCCAGGCCAGGGCAATGCCCACGAGCCGAGCCCGATGGGGGTCGATGCTGTCCGTCTCCACGTCGAAGGCCACCCGCTCCGCCGATTGCAGGCGCTCGCGCACCTGCTGCAGGGCCTCCTGGGTGCGCACGATGAGGGGCAACGTGTCGCCCCCGGCCGGGGCGGAACCGACCGTGCCGAAGAGGGAGGGTTGCAGCGGGGCCCCTCCCTCACCCCCTTTTGGGCCCTCGCCCTCCTCGGGCAACCGTTGCATGAGGGAGCGGAATTCCAGCTCGTGGAAGATCTTCAGGATCTCATCCCGGTCGAACCGGCCCAGGCGACAGGCGTCCAGATCCAGGCGCAGGGGGAGATCCGTGCGGATCCGCACCAGGTCCCGAGCCCGGAACACCGACTCTTTGTGCTCTTCCAGGGCCTTGCGCACCCGCTCGGGCTTGATCTCGTCCAGGTGCTCGTAGATCCCCTCCAGGGAGCCGTACGCCTGGAGGAGGCGGGACGCGGTCTTCGGACCGATGCCGGGGACGCCGGGGATGTTGTCCGACTTGTCCCCCACCAGGGCCTTGTAATCCACCAGCTGTAGGGGGGAGAGCCCGTACCGCCGACGCACCCGTTCCTCGTCGTAGATGACGATGTCGGAAAAGCGCCGTCCGCTGGTCAGCACGCGAATGTGAGGGCCGATGAGCTGAAACGCGTCCGTGTCCCCGGTGACGATGAGGACATCCACCCCCTGTTCCGCGGCCTGCCGGGCCAGGGTGCCCAGCACATCATCGGCCTCATACCCTTCCAGGGTGAAAATGGGGATGCCGAAGGCGCGCACGATCTCCTTGATGCGTTCGACCTGGTGGTGGAGGGTTTCCGGCGTCTCGGGGCGTCCGGCCTTGTAGTCCTCGTACATGTCATGGCGGAAGGTGCGGCCCACGTCGAAGGCCACGGCCATGTAATCGGGACGGAAATCCCGCAACACGTTGAGGAGCATGGAGGTAAACCCGTAGGTCGCGTTGGTCAGCTCCCCACGGGAAGTGCGCAGGTTCTGGGGCAACGCGTGGAAGGCGCGAAAGGCCAGGCTGTGCCCATCGATGAGGACGAGAAGTGGACGTTCTCGTTTCCCTTCTTCCCGGGACCCTGTGGTCAAATCTTCCCCCCTTCTTCACTCCGGCGCGCGCCGCATCCTACCCATGTCGGGTGTTCTCCCGGGGGACGTCCCGGAGGAGGGCCACACCGTGGGGCAACGCGGGGAGGATGACGAGGAATTGTTCCTCCACGGCCTTGGGGCTCCCCGGCATGTTGACGATGAGGGTGCGTCCCCGGATGCCGGCGACGGCCCGGCTGAGCATCGCGTGGGGGGTCACCTGGAGGCTGGCCGAGCGCATCGCCTCCACCAGGCCGGGCGCCTCCCTCTCGATGACCTGCCGCGTCGCCTCCGGGGTCACATCGCGCGGGGCAAAGCCCGTGCCCCCCGTCGTCAGGATGAGGGCCAGGCCCTCCTCGTCACTCCAGCGGAGCAACACCTCCCGGATGCGCGCCGCCTCGTCGGGAACGACGGCCCGCTGCACCACACGCCAACCCAATCGTTCCTCCACCAAACGAACGAGCAGAGGACCACTGCGGTCCTCTGCCTCTCCCCGGGATACCCGATCACTGACCGTCAACACCCCCACGGTAAACATGGGTCCTCTCTTGTCGACTTCTGACGTCCCTGTAACGGGTGTGTTTTAGCGTTTGGTGTACTGAGGTGCCTTGCGAGCGCGCTTGAGACCGTACTTCTTGCGTTCCTTGACGCGCGGGTCGCGGGTGAGGAACCCGTTGCGCCGCATGACCGAGCGGAATTCGGGGTTGTACTCCACCAGGGCCCGGGCGATGCCCAGGCGAACGGCCCCGGCCTGGCCGCTGATCCCACCCCCCTTCACCTGGACGGTGATGAGGAAGGCCCCTTCCAACCCCACGACCTTCAAGGGCTCCGTCAGGTGGATGCGATCCCGCTCCCGCGGGAAGTACACCTCCAGGGGTCGATCGTTGACCACGATCTTCCCCTCGGTTGCGTCAGGGTAGATGCGTACCCGCGCGGTGGCTTCCTTCCGTCGTCCAACCGCTTCGATATAGCGTCCGTTCTCTTCCGCCATGCAATCCGCCTCCTTGGAAATTGTCGACCTGATTCGATCCGCGTCCCTGGATTAGCCTATGTCCAAGGGCTTGGGATTTTGGGCCGCGTGGGGATGCTCGGCCGAGGCGTAGACTTTGAGTTTCTTGATCATCTTCCGCCCCAGGCGATTCTTGGGGAGCATCCCCCGGACCGCGTGTTCGATGACCCGTTCCGGGTGTTGGCGCAACTGTTCGCGCAGCGTTCGGGACTTGATATGTCCGGGGCGGTTGAAGTACTGCCAGTAATACCGCTTCTGGTCCAGCTTCTTGCCCGTGACCCGAACCTTGGACGCGTTGATGACGATGACGTAATCACCGCAATCCATGTGGGGGGTGTAATAGGGCTTGTGCTTCCCCCGCAGGATGCGCGCGATTTCCGACGCCAATCGTCCCAGCGTCTTGTTCGTCGCGTCGACGACGTACCACTCCCGTTTGATGTCTTCCGGTTTTGGGCTATATGTCCGCATCGGTTCACTCCTCGTTCTCACCGTTTTTCTTTTCGTACGCAAGTGCCCGTTCAGCCTTCCGAAGTCTGCGAGACTTCGGAAGGCTAGGCCCGGTCGGCCCTTACCTCAGGGCAAGGGCGTCAATACGTCACCTTCCACAGGTGAAGTCCTCGCGGTTCTGCGGGCGGGGGCGAAAGGCTCCGGTCATGGGCCGCCAGCGCGGCCTGGAAATCCTCCGGCAGCCAGCGCCCCGACCCCACCCACAGTTGCGCAGTCACCAGCGTCCGCACCATGCGCCGCAGGAAGCCGTTGGCCTCCACCACGTACACCCACTCCTCCCCTCGCTGCTCCCAGCGGGAGGTGAACACCTCCCGCACCGTGCTCTCCCCGCTCGTCGGGTCGCCGAAGGTGGCGAAATCGTGCACCCCGACGATGGAGTGGGCCACCTCGTTCATGGCCGCGATGTCCAGCGCGTACGGGACGTGCAAGCTGTACCGCAGCCGCAAGGGCGAACGCACGGCGCGGCAATGGAGGAAGTAGCGGTACTCCCGCCGACGGGCGGAGTACCGGGGGTGGAAGGATTCCTCCACCTCCTCCAGGTCCAGCAGGGCGATGGCTTCGGGCAGGACGGCGTTGATGGCCCGGAGCAGCTCCTCCGTATCCCGCTTCCAGGAGGAGGGGAAGGCGATCACCTGGCCCCGGGCGTGTACTCCTGTGTCCGTGCGACCCGCGGCGGTGATGAGCGTCTTCTCCGTCGTCACCCGGGCAATGGCCTCCTCCAGTGCCCCCTGGATGGTGGGCACGCCGGGTTGGACCTGGAAGCCGAAGAAATCCGTGCCGTCGTACTCCACCGTTGCCCGAAAGTACCGCACCGAATCCCCTCTACTCTACCAATTCGATGAGAACCAGCTCCGCGCCGTCCCCCCGCCGGAATTCGCCCAACCGGCGGATGCGGGTGTACCCCCCGTTTCGGTCCATGTAGCGGGGGGCCAACTCGTTGAACAGCTTGCGGGCCACATCCTCATCGTACAGGCGGGCCGAGACCCGGCGCCGCATGTGCAGGAAGCGGTCCGGGTTCTGGACGCCCTTCTTGGCCATGGTGATGAGCTTTTCAGCTTCCCCGCGGATGAACTTCGCCTTTGCCTCTGTTGTCTTGATGCGCTCGTGCAGGAGCAACTGGGTCACCAGGTTGCGCTTCAACGCCTTCCGGTGGCCCATGCTCCGGCCCAGCTTCTTACCTGCAACTCGATGCCTCATGGTCCATCCTCTATTCTGTCGTGATCTATGAGGTGATGATGTGAACGCGTCAGGAGGATTCCTCCACGTACTGGAGGAGATCCTTTTCGGCCAACCGCTGGCGCAGCTCCTCCAGGGACTTGCGCCCGAAATTGCGGATGGATAACAGCTCCTCCTCGCCCATGCGCAACCGTTCCAGGACCTCGCCCACCTTGGAGATGCCCGCCCGTTTCAGGCAGTTGTACGAGCGGACGGAGAGCCAGAGGTCCTCCAGGGGCATGTCGTACACGTTGGGCGGGATGGTCGTCTCCTTTTCCTCTTCCTCCTCTTCGGGGGCCAGAAGATCGCTTTCCAGCCCGGAGATGAGGGCGAAGTGCTCCTGCAGGATGCGTGCGGCCTCCCGCAGGGCCTCATCCGGCGCGATGCTCCCGTCCGTCCACACCTCCAGGGTCAGCCGGTCGTATGTCTTGTGTCCCAGGCGAACGGGTGCCACCTGATAGGCGGCCTTCGTCACCGGGCTGAACAGCGCATCCACGGGAATGACCCCGATGGGGAGTCCTTTCCGCTCCTCCGCGGGGGAGTACCCGCGTCCCTTGCTCACCGTGAACTCGATGCTCAGATCCACATCCTCCGAATCCACGGTGAAAAGGTACTGATCCGGGTTCATGACCTCGACCCCCGCGGGGGTGATGATGTCCGCGGCCGTCACCGGTCCGGCCCCGCGCACGTCCAGGTGAACCTGAACGGGTTCATCGCCGTCCACGCGAAACCGCAGGCGCTTCACGTACAGGATGAGTTCCGTGGTATCCTCCCGGACGCCGGGAATGGGCGAGAACTCATGGTGAATATCCGTAATTCGCATGGAAGTGACCGCGGCGCCTTCCAGCGAAGAAAGTAACACCCTCCGCAGCGCGTTTCCAATCGTTGTCCCAAAACCACTTTCCAGCGGTTCCAGGACAAACCGACCGTACTTCCGCGTGAGTGCTTCTGTCTCGACCTTGTGGGGCAATACCAAGTTCGTCAACGCTCTTCCCTCCTCTTTACAGCCTCGTCCTGGACCTTTCCTGTCCTTTGCTCACCAAGTGGTTTTCCCCCAGGAAGGGGGAAAGGGAATTCGCGGTGTCGAGGCCACGAATTCCCCTGCAAGCCCCAGGGACCCCGTTATCGGCTGTAGTACTCCACGATCAGCTGCTCGTTGATGGGCAGATCGATGTGATGCCGCTGCGGACGAGCCAGCACACGCCCGGTCAAGTTTTCGATGTCCAGCTCCAGCCAGTCGGGGATCTGGCGTTCGGCCAAGAGTTCGGCCCGGTCACGGAAGAACGCGTTCTTGCGGCTCTTCTCCCGCACCCGGATGATGTCCCCCGGTTTGACCCGGTAGGATGGGATGTCGACCTTGCGGCCGTTCACCTCGAAATGGCCGTGCCGGACCAGCTGACGCGCCTGGGCCCGGGAATCGGCAAAGCCCAGACGGTAGACCACGTTGTCCAGACGGCTTTCGAGGATGCTCAAAAGCATGGTACCGGTCAGCCCCTTACGCCGGGAAGCTTCCTTGAAGTAATTGCGGAACTGGCGCTCCAGGACGCCGTAGATGCGCTTGACCTTTTGCTTTTCCCGCAGCTGGAGCGCGTAGTCCGACTGCTTGCGCCGGAACCGGTTCGCCTGCCCGTGGATGCCCGGCGGATAGGGGCGCCGTTCGAACGCGCACTTGGGCGTGTAACAGCGCTCGCCCTTCAGAAACAGTTTCATCCCCTCACGTCGGCACAGCCGACATACCGATCCTCGATACCTACCCAAGGTTCGTCCTCCTTTATCTTCCGTTCTCTATGCTTTCCCCCGGGTTCCCCTGTCGGGGGTGGGGGGCTTGCTTTACACCCGTCGCTTCTTGGGCGGACGGCACCCGTTGTGCGGAATGGGGGTGATGTCGCTGATGGAACGGACCAGCAAACCCGCGCCCTGGATGGTGCGGATCGCGGCCTCACGCCCCGGTCCCGGTCCCTTGACGAACAGGTCCACCTCCCGCATTTGGAACTCGTTCATGGCCCGCTGGGCCACCTGCTGGGCCGCGAGCTGGGCCGCGTAAGGGGTGCTCTTGCGCGCGCCCTTGAAGCCCACGGTCCCGCCGCTGGCCCACGCCAGGGTGTTCCCGTTCGGGTCCGTGACCGTCACAATGGTGTTGTTGAACGTGGATTGGATGTAGATCCGCCCACGCGGAACGATTTTCTTCTCTCGTCGCCTGCGCGTTGAGCGCCGCCGTCTCGGTGCCATGAAAACCTCCCAGGAAAAATGTCAAGGTTGACGTGGAAAAAGGGGAAACCGGTGTCCCCCTTTTCCGCGTCCATTGCGTTCCACTGTTTACTTGCGCGGTGCCCGCTTCTTGCCGGGGACGGTCTTGCGGGGGCCCCGACGGGTGCGCGCGTTGGTGCGCGTGCGCTGGCCCCGCACGGGCAGGTTCCGCTTGTGACGCATTCCCCGATACGTTCCGATATCGATGAGCCGCTTGATGTTCATCTGAACCTCGCGGCGCAAGTCACCCTCTACCCGATAATTGCGCTCGATGACGTCACGCAGACGGGTGATCTCCTCCTCCGTGAGATCCTTGACCCGCTTGTCCGGGTCGATCCCCGTCTTCAGGATGATCTCGTGGCTCCGGGAGAGCCCGATGCCGTAGATGTAGGTCAGCGCAATTTCCAATCGCTTGTTTCTGGGAAGGTCAACCCCTGCAATACGTGCCATACGTCCTCCTCGCGTATTCGTCCGGCGCGTTCACGCCGGTTCATCCTTAGCCTTGCCGTTGCTTGTGCCGCGGATTGACGCAGATCACGCGCACGACACCCCGTCGCCGCACGATCTTACACTTCTCACAGCGTCGCTTTACAGACGGTCGTACTTTCATCGTTAGAGCCTCCTTCGCTATTCCCTTTCATCCTCGTCTAATGTCGTCAGGATACGGGGCCCCTCCGGCGTTACGGCCACCGTGTGCTCGAAGTGGGCGGAGAGGGAGCCGTCCGCGCTGACCACGGTCCAGCCGTCGGCCAGGGTGCGGGTCTCCCACGTGCCCACGTTGACCATGGGCTCCAGCGCCACGGTCATGCCCACGAGAAAACGGCGTTTGCTGTCCGGATGGGCCGGATTCACGTAGTTGAGCACCTCCGGGGGCTCGTGCATGGAACGCCCAATGCCGTGCCCCGTGTAGAGACGGACCACGTGGAACCCCCGGGATTCCACGTACTCCTGCACGGCCCGGGAGTAGTCGAGAAGGCGCCGATCGGGACGGACCTGGGCAATGCCCGCGAAGAGGGCCTCCCGGGTGACGTCGAGGAGCCGTTGTGCCTCCTCCCCGATCTCCCCCACGGGGTACGTCCACGCACTGTCCCCGTGATATCCCTTGTAAATGGCGCCCACGTCGATGCTGATGATGTCCCCTTCCTTCAGGATGCGGTCCGGACGTGGGATGCCGTGCACCAGTTCCTCGTTGATGGACGCGCAAATGGTGGCCGGGAACCCGTGATACCCCTTGAAGGAGGGGATGGCCCCGTGGTCACGGATCACGGATTCGGCCAGCGCGTCCAGCTCCGCGGTGCTCACCCCCGGCCGGATGGCCTCCCGCAGGACCTGGTGGACCCGGGCGACGATGCGGCCGGCCTCCCGCATGAGGGCCAGCTCCCGGGCCGACTTCAGGGTTACCGTACGTCTCTGTTTTCGACGTGCCACCGCCATAAGCGCATCTCACCCGCGCGATAAAGGCGCGCCTCACTCCTCCGGGAGGAGACGCACCGCCTTCACCAGCGCGTCATGAACGTCCTCGATGGATTGTTCCCCGTCTATCTCGACCAAAAGCCCCTGACGTTGGTAATAGGCCAACACGGGCGCGGTCTGTTCAAAATATACGCGCAAACGCTGGCGGGCGGTTTCAGGCCGGTCGTCCGGGCGCTGATAGAGGGGCCCGCCACACACGTCGCACACCCCCGGTCGGGCCGGAGGCCTAAATTCTATATGATACACGGCCCCACAATTTCGACAAATCCACCGCCCCGATAGGCGCCGCAGGAGGACGTCCTCCCGCACCTGGATGTTGGGCACCACGTGGATGCACCAGCCCAGCTCCGCCAGGCGCTCGTCCAGGGCTTTGGCCTGGGGCAGGGTGCGCGGGAAGCCGTCCAACAGGGCCCCACGCGCGCAGTCGGGCTGGGAGAGGCGGTCGATGACCATGGCGATGGTCACGTCGTCGGGGACGAGTTCGCCCCGCTCCATGTACCCCTGAGCCAGCCGCCCCAGAGGGGTCCCCTTTTTAATGTGCTCACGAAACAGGTCACCCGTGGCTACGTGGGGAATGCCCAACTCCTTGGCCAAACGCTTGGCCTGAGTTCCCTTCCCCGCGCCGGGAGGACCCATCAACACGATGACCAGAGGTTGTGACGCCATTGGCACCTCCTCTTGGGTCCCTTCCCCCACGTGCACAACCACACCGTACCCCTTATCGGATGAAGCCCTCGTAATGGCGCATCAGCAACTGGGCTTCGATCTGCTTCATCGTGTCCAGGACCACACCGACGACGATGAGCAGGCCCGCGCTGGTGATGAGCATCACATTCGTCTCCGTGATCCCCCGCACGAAGAAGGGCAACACGGCCACGATGGCCAGGAAGAAGGCCCCCACAAACGTGATGCGCGACATCACCTTGTTCAGGTACTCCTCCGTCCGCTTGCCCGGACGGATGCCGGGGATGAACCCACCCTGTTTTTGCAACGTCTCCGCCAGGTTCTGCTGTCGGAAGATCACATCCGTGTAGAAGTAGGTGAAGCCCACGACCAGCCAGAAGTACAGGAACCAGTAGAACCACCCCTTCGGGTCCAGGGTGGATTGCAGGCTCATGGCCAGATTGGAAATGAAGGGGTTCTGCACCTGGGCCACGTAGGAGGCCAGGATCCCCGGGAAGAGGAGCAAGCTCTGGGCGAAGATGATGGGGATCATGCCCGCGGCGTTCACCCGCAAGGGCACGTACGTCGCCTGCCCCCCGTACACCTTACGTCCCCGCACCCGCCGCGCGTACTGCACGGGGATGCGTCGCTGGCCCTCCTGGACGAAGACGATGGCCCCCACGGTGATGACGGTGAGGATGAGGAAGACGATGACGCCCGTGTAGTTCCCCGCCTGGATCATCTGCCCCAAACGGGTGGGAACCCGGGCGACGATGCCGCCGAAGATGATAATGGAGATGCCGTTGCCAACCCCCTCCTCGCTGATGAGCTCACCCAACCACATGGCGAAAATCGTCCCCGCGGTCAGCGCGATGATCGTCGTCACCGTGGGCAACAGGTTCGCGCCGGAAAAGCCGAAGTGGGGCAACACGCCCGCGCGGGCCAGCAGGGTGGATTGGCCCCACGCCTGCAGCGCGGCCAGAGGCACCGTCATCAAGTTCGTGTACAGGTTGATCTTCTGCTGCCCCTGCTCCCCCTCCTTGGACAACGCCTCCAGCGCGGGGATGATGGGAACCAACAATTGCATGATAATGGAGGCGGTAATGTAGGGATACACCCCCATCGCCATCACGGAAAAGTTGGCCAACGCCCCTCCGGAGAACAAGTCCAACATGCCGATGAGGGGATTGTTCTCGAAGACCTGCTTCAACACCCGCTGATCCACACCGGGCACGGGGATGTGGGCCACCAGTCGGTAGATGACCAGAATCCCCAGGGTGAACAACAAACGCCGACGCAGGTCCGGCAGCCGAAACGCGTTGCGCATTGCCTCGATCATGGGCTCACTCCGTTTCCTAATGCTTCTGCCCGCGCTTGATGCGGACCTTGGGCACAGGGATCAGTTCCACACTGCCACCGGCCGCCTCCACCTTGGCCCGGGCGCTCCGGGAAATGCGATGAACCCGGACCCGCAAAGGCCGGTCCACATCCCCATCCCCCAACAGGACCACCGGAGCTTTGGCGGAACGAATCAGCCCCGCCTCGGCCAACGTCTCCGGTGTCACCTCCGCGTCCGCGGGGAAACGCTCGGGATCCAGGGCCTTCAGGTTCACCGGCTGATAGTGGATCTTGAAGATGTTCGTAAAACCGCGGATGAACGGTAAACGGCGCACAAAGGGCAACTGCCCGCCCTCGAAGTAAGGGGGGACGCCACCACCGGTGCGGGCGTTCTGCCCCTTCGTCCCCCGACCGGCCGTCTTCCCCTGACCGGCAGCAATACCACGTCCAACTCGCTTGCGCTTCTTTACCGCTCCGGGCGCTGGACGCAATTCGTGAAGTTTCATCATCCTTCCTCCCCTACCTCTTCGACGTGTACCAGGTGCTCTACCTTCTTCACCATGCCCAGAATGGCCGGTGTAGCATCATGTTCTGCGCTTTGGCCCAACCGGTGCAGGCCCAAAGCGCGCAGCGTTGCCTTCTGATCTTTGCCGTACCCGATGGCACTCTTCACGTAGGTGATTCGGATACGCTTCACCTCATTCCCCCTGCTCATGAGTCTTCCTCTTCTTCCGCAGCCAGAAGGGCTGGACCCGTTCCTTGGACACACCCCGCAGACGGGCCTGTTCCTCCGGATCTTGCAATTCCTTCAGCGCGTGGTATGCGGCTTGCGTCAGGTTGGCCGCGTTGTTGCTCCCCAGGGACTTGGTGAGGATGTCCTTGATGCCCGCGGCCTCGAGGACGGCGCGCACACCACCCGCGGCGATGACCCCCGTGCCCGGCGACGCGGGCTTGAGCAAGAGCTTGGCCGCGCCGAACTTCTTGATGATGGGGTGAGGGATGGTCGTCCCCACGATGGGCACCTTGATCATATTGCGCTTGGCGCGGACGACCCCCTTGCGGATGGCCGCGGGAACTTCGTTGGCCTTGCCGATGCCCACGCCCACGCGCCCCTGCTTATCCCCGACCACGACCACGGCCCGAAAGCCGAAGCGCCGTCCGCCCTTGACGACCTTGGCCGTGCGGATGATCTGGACCACGCGCTCTTCCAGCTCGACGCCTTCCTCTTCCACCGTGTTGCGCTTGTTCAGAGCCATGCGACCTCCCCTTCCTTAGAAGTCCAGGCCGGCTTCGCGAGAAGCCTCGGCCAATGCCTTCACCCGACCGTGGTACTTGTAGCCCCCGCGGTCGAAGACCACCTTCTTGATCCCCTTCTCCAACGCGCGTTGAGCAATCAACTGGCCCACGAGGCGGGCCTGCTCCGTCTTGCTCAACCCCTTGACCTTCTCGCGCAACGCCCGGTCGATGGTCGACGCGGATACCAGCGTCACCCCGTGGACGTCGTCGATGATCTGCGCGTATATGTTCGTCAGGCTACGGAAGACGTTCAAGCGAGGTCGCTCCGGCGTGCCGAAGACCTTCTTGCGCACTCGCTTGTGCCGCCGCTTCCGGGCTTCGTTCCGACTTATCCGTGCCATGAGTTCACGTCCTCCCCTTCCATAATCACTTACATGGACTTACTTCCGCCCGGCCTTGCCGGCCTTCTGACGGATGTACTCCCCGCGATAGCGAATGCCCTTACCGTGATAGGGCTCCGGCGGCCGCACCCGGCGAATCCGGGCCGCGATCTCCCCCACCAGCTCCTTGTCGATCCCCTGCACGACGATGCGTGTCACACCGGTGGGCAATCGCTCCGCGGTGAATTGAATCCCCTGCGGCGGGTCGATGGTGACCGGGTGGGAATACCCCACGTTGAGCACCAACTTCCCGCCCTGGACCTCTGCACGATAGCCCACGCCGTGGACTTCCAGCTCCTTGGTGAAGCCCTGATGGACGCCGTGGACCATGTTGGCCAGAAGGGCACGCGTCAGACCGTGAAAGGCCCGATGGTGACGCGCGTCACTGGGACGCTCCACCCGCAACACGTTGTCCTCCAGGACGATGCGCATGTCCGGGTGGAATTGACGCTTCAACTCCCCCTTCGGCCCTTTGACGATGACCGTGTTATCCGGCATAACAGTCACCGTTACCCCTTGGGGCAACGGAATGGGTTGCTTGCCTATTCGTGACACCGCTCTCCCTCCTCGTTCCCGTCGTTACCACACGTACGCGATGACTTCTCCCCCCACGCCCTGGCGCCGCGCCTCGCGGTCCGTCATCACGCCCTTGGACGTGGAGAGGATAGCAATACCCAACCCACTGCGCACGTACGGGATCTCATTCCGCTTGACGTACACCCGGCGCCCCGGCTTGCTCACCCGTTCCAGCCCCTGAATGACCATGCGGGGGGGGCGTACACTGGTATCGTACTTGAGAATGAGGCGCAGCATGGGCTGCGGCTTCTCGTGCCCGACATCGTATCGCTCGATGAACCCCTCCTCCTGGAGGATGCGAGCGATTTCCACCTTCAACTTGCTCGCGGGTACCAACACCTGCTTGTGCCGTGCCAACCCCGCGTTGCGAATCCGGGTCAGCATATCGGCAATAGGATCCGTCATCATCGTCCTTTATCCTCCTCGGTTACAGTATCGGCCTCCGGGCCGACTTATAACCCTCTTCCTTACCAGCTCGCCTTCCGGATGCCCGGAATGCGTCCTTCCAGCGCTTCCCGCTTGAAGCAAATGCGGCAGAGTTCGAACCGTCGCATGTAGCCGCGAGGGCGGCCACAGATCTTGCAGCGGTTGCGGACCCGCACCTTGTACTTGCGCCGCTTTTCCCGATAGGGCATACACTTCTTGGACACGCTCCTTATCCCTCCTTTCAGCTCGACCGGCGGAACGGCATGCCCAGGAGACGCAACAGTTCCCGGGCTTCCTCATCCGTTTCCGCGGTGGTCACTATCGTCACCTCCAGCCCGCGCACCCGGTCGACCTGGTCGTAGTCGATTTCAGGGAAGATGAGCTGTTCGCGCAGGCCCAGGCTGTAGTTCCCCCGCCCGTCGAACGCATCCGGGCTGACCCCCCGGAAGTCCCGCACGCGAGGCAGGGCCACGTTGAACAACCGGTCCAGAAAGTCGTACATCCGACGCCCGCGCAACGTCACCTTCAAGCCGATGGGCATGCCCTTGCGCAGCTTGAAGGTGGCGATGGACTTGCGCGCCCGGGTCACCAGGGGCTTTTGCCCGGTGATGAGGGCCAGGTCGCGCGAGGCCGCGTCCAGGGCCTTCGCGTTCTGGATGGCCTCCCCCAGACCGATGTTGACGACGACCTTTTCGATCTTGGGGATCTGCATGACGTTCTTGTAGCCGAAGCGCTCCTGGAGCGCGGGCATCACATCCTTGCGATATCGTTCCAGTAATCGTGGTACTCGTGCCATGGTTCGTCCTCTACTCCTTCGCGGGCCCCGATGCCATCCGGGTGCCCAGAGTGTGGGCCGTCATCCCGGGACGACGGCCGATCTTACTCGTCCAGGTATTCGTCGTACTTGCGGCTGTAGCGGACCTTTTCCCCACCTTCGGTGACTTTGTAGCTCACCCGGGTGCGTTTGCCGGCTCCCTTGGCCACCAGCATGACGTTGGAGATGTGGATGGGCGCTTCCCGCTGGATGCGGCCTACCTGGGTGCGCACGTCCCCGGTGGGACGCTGGTGTTTGGTGATCAGGTTGGCGCCGGCGACGACCACCCACACGTCGTTGGGGTTGTACAGGCCCGCCCGCCGACCGCTCCACTTCTTGCGGATGATCTGTTTGACTTCCCCGCGGTATCCCTTGTCGTCCCCCGCGATGATTTCCACGATGTCGCCCACCTTGATCTTGGTCTTGGGCGGTCGCTTGCTCGTTGGCTGCTTCTTCTTCCCCATGATCTCCTTCTCCCATACCCGATGTCCCGGCCGGAGGATCACAGCACTTCCGGCGCCAGGGATACGATGCTCATGAAGCCCTTTTCCCGTAACTCCCGGGCCACCGGGCCAAAGATGCGGGTGCCCCGGGGCTGCTTGTGGTCGTCGATGAGCACGGCCGCGTTGTCGTCGAACTTGATGTAGGACCCATCGGGTCGGCCGTATTCCTTCGCGGTCCGCACGATGACGGCCTTGACGACCTCGCCCTTGCGCACGTTGCTGTTGGGCGCGGCGTCCTTGACCGTGGCGATGATGATGTCACCCACGCGGCCGTAGCGCCGGTAGGACCCTCCCAGCACTCGGATGACGAGAATTTCCTTCGCTCCCGTGTTGTCCGCTACCGTTAGCCGACTTTCTTGCTGAATCATGATGCCATTTCCTCCACCCGACGATGAATCCGCCTCGCTCGGCCTGCACGGGGGAAGGGCTCACAGGTTTCGTCACCGCGACGATACCTCTGCCCCTTCCCCGGTCAGGCAATGGTTTCGATACGTTCCTCCGCGCGCTCCAGGATCTCCACGACCTTCCAGCGCTTTTCCTTGCTCAACGGTCGGGATTCCCGGATGCGCACCAGGTCGCCCACGCGGCAGGCGTTTTCCGCATCGTGGGCCTTGTACTTTTTGCGAATGCGTATGACCTTCTTGTACAGAGGATGTCGCTCCCGCCGCTCGACCAGGACGACGACGGTCTTGTCCATTTTGTCGCTGACCACGCGACCGACCAGCTCCTTTTTCGGCATGATTTACGCCTCCCCTGCTAATTCGCGCTCGCGCAGTATGGTGCGCAAGCGGGCAATGTCCTTCCGCGCTTCCCGAAGGCGGGCGGTGTTCTTCAGCTGCCCGATGCGAAAGTTCACGCGCAGTTCGTAGTACTCCCGATACGCCTGGTCTAAACGGGCGCGAATCTCCTCTGTTGTCATGGCCCGAATTTCACTCGGCTTCATCACTCCTCCTCCACCAGACCTTCCCGCGCGATGATTTGGGTGTGAATGGGCAGCTTGTGGGATGCCAAACGCAACGCGTTGAGGGCAACGTCCTTGCGCACCCCCGCGACCTCGAAGAGGACGCGGCCGGGTTTGACCACGGCGACCCAGTGGTCCACGTTGCCCTTCCCGCTACCCATGCGCGTTTCCGCGGGCTTTTTCGTCACCGGCTTGTCCGGAAAGACCCGAATCCAGTATTTTCCACCGCGGCGCATGTGGCGCACGATGGTTCGACGGGCCGCTTCTATCTGTCGGGCGGTAAGCCAGCAGGGTTCCAGGGCCTGGAGACCGTAGTCCCCAAAGGCGACATAGTTGCCCCGCGTGGCCATGCCCTTCATGCGACCACGCTGTTGTTTGCGGTATTTCACTCGCTTCGGCATCAACATGGCCAGACTCCTAATATGTGATACGTGATGCGTAACGTCATTCGTCACTCGTCATGCGTCAGGCGCCGGTGAGAACGTCGGCGCTGCAGACGCATGTTTACTTTGATGACGTGATGCGTGATACGTAATACGTGATGCGTGATGCGTAATGCGTAATACGTAACGTAAGGACGCGTTGGTTCTGTAACGACAATCTTATCCCTACGTCAACAAATTACTCGTTACTCGTTACTTGTTACTCTTTACTCTCTCACCCCACTGCCGTTTCTACGGCTTGTTCCGGCTGTTCGGCCGTCTTCTTTTCCGGCAGGATGTCCCCTTTGTAGATCCACACTTTGACGCCGATGCGGCCGTACTGGGTGTGCGCTTCGGCCAGCGCGTAGTCGATATCCGCACGGATGGTGTGCCGAGGGATGCGCCCTTCGCGGACCGTCTCCTTGCGGGCCATCTCCGCGCCCGCGAGGCGGCCCTTCACTTGAACCATCGCACCTTTGGCCCCCATACGCATGGCCCGAGACACCGCTTGCTTCATGGCCCGACGGAAGGAGACCCGCCGTTCCAGCTGCTCGGCAATGCTCTCGGCGACCAGACGGGCATCCAGCTCGGGCCGCTTGATCTCCGCGACGTCGATCTTCACCCGTTTCCCCGTCAAATCACCGAGCTCCTGGCGCAGTTCGTTGACGTTCTGGCCCTTGCGCCCGATGACGATACCCGGCTTGGACGTGTGAATGGTCACGTGAACTTGCTTGGGATAGCGTTCGATTTCGACCCGGGAGATGCCGGCTCCCTTCAGCTTGTTGAAGATGTGCTCCCGGATGAGCCGATCTTCCTCTAGAAGTTCGGCGTAACGCTTGCCCTCGGCGTACCACCGAGATTGCCAGGTTTTCGTGATGCCCAGTCGAAAGCCAATTGGATGAACCTTGCGACCCAAAATACCCTCCTTCGTTGTTCACTGATGAACTGGTGGTCTAACGTTCCCCCCGGAAACCGTGCTCTGTCGCCGGTGAGGTCATGCCTCCGGCCGCTCCTCCAGTTCGACGGTGATGTGCGACGAGCGCCGGATGATGGGCTTGAAGCGCCCCCGAGCGCCAAAACGTCGCCACCGACGCCGCGGGCCCTCGTCCACGAATATGCGGCTGATGTAGAGGGCCTCGGGATCCAGACCTTCGTTGTTCTCCGCGTTGGCAATGGCGCTGGCCAGGACTTTGGCCACAGGACGGGCCGCCCGCTGAGGCATGAAGCGGAGCACCTCCAACGCGTCCTGGGCCCGCATCCCCCGAATCACGTCGACGACCAGCCGCACCTTTTGTGCGGAGATAGGGATGTACTTGGCAACAGCCCGTACTTTTGGTGCTTCAATCTCGTATTCGTACATGTCCGCCATACTCAATCCCCCTACCGTATGCGAATCCTCCGGGAAGGTCGCGCCTTAGCCTCTTAGCGCCGTCCCGTCTTCTTTTCCTTGACGATGTGCCCGCGGAAGGTGCGGGTGGGAACGAATTCCCCCAACCGGTGTCCGACCATCTGCTCGGTGATGTAGATGGGCACGTGACGCCGCCCATCGTGCACCGCGATGGTGTGCCCCACCATCTGGGGGAATATCACCGAAGCCCGGGACCACGTCTTGATGACGCGACGTTCCCCTCGTCGATTCATTTCCTCGATTTTCTTCAGCAGCTTAGGGTGAATATACGGTCCCTTTTTCAGTGAACGGCTCATAATTCCTCCCCGTCAAATCTCCGATCTGCGAACTCCAACCCCACTTATTTCCGTCGCCGTACGATGAACTTGTCCGACGGCTTGAACTTGCGCCGGGTCTTGTAGCCCAGGGCGGGCTTGCCCCACGGCGTCTTGGGACCGGGCAGGCCGATGGGCGCCCGGCCTTCGCCACCACCGTGCGGGTGGGCCTCCGGGTCCATCGCGGAACCGCGAACGGTCGGCCGCCATCCCAGCCAGCGCCGTCGCCCCGCCTTACCCAGGTTCACGTTGATGTGGTCGGGGTTGCTCACCTGGCCGATGGTGGCCATGCAGGTGACGTGGATTTTGCGCATCTCGCCGCTGGGCAGGCGAACGATGGCGTAATCCCCCTCCTTGGCCATGAGCTGGGCCGACGTGCCCGCGGCCCGCACGAGCTGCCCACCCTTGCCCGGGGTCAGCTCGATGTTGTGGATGGTCGTGCCCAGGGGGATGTCGCCCAGGGGCAACGCGTTCCCCGGCCGGATGTCCGCGCCCGGGCCGGCCATGACCGTGTCCCCCACGGAGAGGCCGATGGGGGCGATGATGTACCGCTTTTCCCCGTCCGCGTAGGCGATGAGCGCGATGCGGGCCGAGCGATTCGGGTCGTACTCGATGGCCTGCACCTTCCCCGGAATGCCCCACTTGTCCCGCTTGAAGTCGATGATGCGGTAACGCCGCTTGTGGCCGCCCCCGCGATGGCGCACGGTGATCCGGCCCTGGTTGTTGCGGCCCGCTTTTTGCTTGCGCGGGGCGATAAGGGCCCGTTCCGGTTCCGTCTTCGTAATCTCCTCGAACGTGAGGACACTCATGCCCCGCCGACCGGGAGAGGTCGGTTTGTACACTTTGATGCCCATAGTAGCCGCTCCTATACTCCCTCAAAGAGCTGGATGGTATCCCCCTCGCGCAGGCGGACGTAAGCCTTCTTCCAGGCGGGCTTGCGCACGACCGTGCGCGGCCCCCAGCGCCCGCGCTTGGGCTTCATGTTCACCACACGTACATCTTCCACGTGAACGCCGTAGATTTCCTCGATGGCCTTTTTGATCTGGATCTTGTTGGCCCGCCGGTCGACCTGGAAGACGTACACGTTTTCCTCGTCGGCCAGGCGGGTCGCCTTTTCCGTGATCAGAGGGCGCTTGATGACCTGATAAACGTGCATGACCCCTCCTCCTATCCCAAAATCTGCTCGATGACCTGGAGCGACGCCAACGGCAAGAGCACGGTGTCGTAGCCCAACAGGTCACGCACGTTCAAGTAGTTCGCCCGCAGGGTCTTCACTTCGGGAAGGTTACGGGCGGATAGCTCCACCGTTTCGTCGGCCTCGGGGAGCAGGATGAGGACGCTGCCCTCCAGGTCCAGGTTTTCCAGCACCTGGATCATCCGCTTCGTGCGGATTTCCGGGAGGGTCAAATCGTCCAGGACCTTGATCTGCCCCTCGGCAGCCTTGACGGAAAGGGCCGAGCGCAAGGCCAGCCGCCGCATCTTGCGGGGCATGTCCTTGCGGTAGGACCGCGGCTTGGGGCCGAAGACGGTGCCGCCGCCGACCCACTGAGGCGCGCGGATGCTGCCCTGAC
Source organism: Anaerolineae bacterium (assembly GCA_015489285.1). GTDB lineage: Bacteria > Chloroflexota > Anaerolineae > JAADDB01 > JAADDB01 > JAADDB01. The sequence goes on from WGAA01000142.1 coordinate 27,143, forward strand.
GGGCGCGGCCCGTGTGCTTCTGACGCCACGGTTTACGGCCGCCCCCTCGGACCTCACCGCGGGTCTTCGTGCTATGCGTGCCCTGCCGTGCGTTCGCCAGCTGCCGCACCAAGGCCTGATGCATCACAGGCATGTTGGGCTCGATGCCGAAAATGGCATCCTTCAGCTCAACTTCGCCGACCTGTTCACCTTCGATGTTATATACCGGTACAAGCATGGCCAATCTCCAATTCTCCGATCTCGAATCTCCCATCCCTTATCCCCGCTTCTTGGGGCGGACGGCCTGGCGGATCAACACCAACCCCTTCTTGTGGCCCGGAACCGCCCCTTTGACGAGGATGAGGTTGTTCTCCGGGTCCACACGCACGACCTCCAGGTTCTGCACCGTCACCCGTTTGTTCCCCATGCGCCCGGCCATCCGGGTACCGGGGAGAACTCGGCCGGGGAAGGTGCCCGCGCCGATGGAACCCGGGGCCCGAAGGCGGTCCGACTGACCGTGGGTGCGGGGGCCGCCGCCGAAACCGTATCGCTTGACGCCCCCCTGAAATCCACGCCCCTTGGACGTTCCGGTCACGTCAACCAGGTCGCCGGGCTTGAACATCTCAACGGTGAGGAGTTGACCCACCTCGTACTCGCTCGCGTCCTCCACGCGGATTTCCCGCAGGACGCGCAGGGGAGGCAGGTCGTGCTTTTTCAGGTGACCTAAGAGGGGTTTGTTCAGCTTGTTGGGTTTGGTCACCTCGAAGCCGATCTGGATGGCCTCATATCCATCCGTCTCCGTGCGCTTGACCTGTGTGACGTAGCACGGACCGGCCTGGATGACCGTTACGGGGATCACGACGCCCGATTCGTCGAACACGCGCGTCATGCCTAGTTTACGTCCGAGAATGCCTTTCATCGCTTAGCCCTCCCTGGGACTGTTGGCCCGGCATCAAGGCCACATCATCCCGATCAACCGAAAATATGAAGTTATCGGGTCGAAAACGCTGCCGGGGTCGGCCCCGGGGTTTTCGCCCCACCTTGTTTCCCTTACAGTTTGATTTCGATATCCACGCCCGCCGGCAAGCTCAGGCGCATCAGATTGTCGATGGTCTTCTGGCTGGGTTCCACGACCTCGATGAGTCGCTTATGAGTGCGAATCTCGAACTGTTCCCGGGAGTCCTTGTCGATAAAGGGCCCCCGGATGACGGTAAACCGCTCGATCTTCGTGGGCAGGGGCACAGGACCGACGACACGGGCCCCCGTCTTCTCCGCGACGTCCACGATGTCGCGCACCGAGCGGTCCAACACCCGGTGATCGTACGCCTTTAGCTTGATACGAATACGCTGCTGCCTGGCCATATACGCAACCCCCACTTGACATAGCTGGGGGGTAGGGGTGACTCTCCCCGACCCCTACCCCCAACATGCCTTTATTCGATAATCTCCGTGACGACACCTGCTCCGACCGTGTGGCCGCCCTCGCGAATCGCAAACCGCGTCCCTTGCTCCACCGCCACAGGCTTCAGCAACTCCACCTCCAGGTTCACGTTGTCCCCGGGCATCACCATCTCCACGCCCTCG
>WGAA01000143.1 GCA_015489285.1 Anaerolineae bacterium
ACTCGCGTCCCACCCGACGATCATGGTCCCCACCGGATAAGGAGATGCGAGCACCACAGGCCGGACACACTCCTTCCCCCGTGGTCTCGTCCACCTCCAAGGGTTCCCCACAATAACAGACGTAACCGACCACCCGCGCGGGCACCCCGCGGACGAGCGCGTGGGCCGGCACGTCCCGTGTGACCACCGCGCCCGCGGCGACCATGGCCCAGGGGCCGATGGTCACCCCGGGGACGATGGTGCTGTTCGCGCCGATGGACGCGCCGTACCCCACGTGGGTGGGCACCACGTGCCAGTCCTCCGCGGACTGCAGCGTCCCGTCGGGGTTGATGGCCCGGGGCCGCAAATCGTTCGTGAAACACGCGTGGGGCCCCACGAAAACCCCGTCCTCCAGGGTCACCCCTTCGTAGATGAGCGCGTAGTTCTGGACCTTCACCCGGTGACCGATGCGGACGCCCGCGCCGATGTAAACGCCCTTGCCGATAATGCACTCCCTCCCCAGGTGAGCGCCCCGCCGAATCTGGGCGTGATGCCATACTCGGGTGCCCTCGCCGATGTGCACCTGGGGATCCACGTGGGCCGAGGGGTGAATGAACGCCTGGGGATGGATGTCCGGGGGTGTCGCAGTGGCCCCCTCCGGCGGGGGGACCGTGCCCACGACGCGCGCGGGGATGCCCGCGACCTTCGTGTACGGGGGGACATCGCGCGTCACCACCGCGCCCGCCCCCACCACCGCGCCCTCGCCGACGGTCACATCGGGCAGGATGACGGCCCCCGCGCCGATCCACGCGTCCCGCTCGATGACCACCTTCCCCGTCACGTCCGGGATCACCGTGCGCAGGCGGGACCAGTTGGGATCCGACGTGGTCACCAGGAGCACCCCGGCCGCGATGGCCACCCGGTCCCCGATGATCACGTTACCCCCCCGGATGTCCAGACGGTCGAGGACGATGAGGCCCGGGCCCACGTACACCTCCCGCCCGACCTGATACCCGCTCCGGCGCAGGGCCCACACGCGCACCCCGTTCCCCGGTGCGCTCTGGGCCAACATCTTGAACACCTTTTTGCGAAGCGCCCACCAACCCATCATCGCCTCCCACGGGCTTCCCCTTTTCCTCCATCATACGCGAGGGGCCGGGGTTGAGGAAATCAGGGACGGAACGAGGGACTACGCGAGAGGAGGGGCTTGAGCTTTCGCCACAGCGCGTACGCGCCCTGCGCGGCGTGGAACAGGAGGGGGTGATGCAGGTAAGTGCTGCGGCCGTAGTTGACCCGATCCCCCCCGAATTTGGCCTTGAAGGCCCGAATGCCGTGGTGCGAATCGGGGTGCCCCGCCCCGCCGAAGTCGAACACCTTGTACCCCGCGCGGACGCCCCAGCGGAGCACGTGCCACACAAGGAAATCGTCCGGGCGCACGTGCCGGGCCGACGCGGTCGCACCCCCGTACCAGTCCACCAGCCGATCCCGGTACGCCAACGTCACCCGGGTGGCAATGGGGCGCCCCCGGTGATAGGCCAACCAGAAGTAGGCCATCCCCCGCGGGACGAGCACGTCGAACACGGCCAGGAACAGTTCCGGGGGGGCCAGGGGGACGCGGGCGCGCGCGTACACCTCCTCCAGGAACCCGTAACACACCCGGACCTCCTCCCGCTCCTGCACCGGACGCACCTGCACCCCTTCCCGTTCGGCCTTGCGCACGTTCTTTCGGGCCGTCCGGTTCATCCGACGCCACAGCCCCTCCTCCCCTTCCTCCAGGGGCAGGAGGAAATTCAGGTGGGGCTCCCAGCGGTAGCCCGCGGCCGTCAGCGCGGGCTGCCAGGCCGTGGGGTCGTGCATGTGGCGCAATTCGGTGAAGAGGGGGGAACGGACCGCGGCGTTGTGGGCCCGGAGGACCGCGGCGAGCGCGTCGAGCCCCCGCTCACCCCGCTCCGCGAGGACCCCGCCGTAGGCCACCGCGCGGGAGGTCAGCGGGCGCCAGAGTCCCCCCTTCAGGGTGACGATGACCGGCGTGAACAGGGCCGCGGGGATCCCCCGGTCGTCCACGGCCGCCCAAAGGAGGGGGGTATGGCCGGGGACCCGGGCGAAGACCTCCTGCATTTCCGGCGTGTGGAAAATCGTCGCCTCCTCCCACGCGTCCAACCGCTCCCGCCACACCCCCTCCGGGAGGGTGGTCACCACCCGCCACCTGCTCATCCCTCACCTCCCCAGCCGACGCAGGAAATCCCACCACGTCACCGCGTCCAGATCGCCGGTCACGGCCAGCGCGCTTCGGCTATCGCGCGGCCAGCGGTTCAAACGCACGAGGGGCACACGGCTCTCTTCCAGCCGTTGCAGCAGACGGCGCCGTGCCTCAGGGGACCCCTCCCGTTCCCTCACCACCAGGACGTGGTCGGGCGCGGCCGTCTCCGTAATGTACCCCAGATCGCGGAGAAAACGGAGCACCCGGGGATGCACGTCGGACGTCACCCCAACGGTGGGACGGGTCGGGCCGGTGACGATGGCTTCAGAAGAGGGCACATATCGCCAGGACCCGTACCAGGGGACGCTCGCGGGCGTCGTCGTCATCCCCCGCACGAGCAGCCCCACCTCCCCGTCCCCGGGCACCCGAACGCGCCATTGGCGGGGTCCCAACGTCTCCACGGTCACGTGGAGCTGCTGTTTGCGTCGCCACCAGCGGGCGATCTCGGCCAGGGACGCGGTCCACACGGGAGGCGTCCGCCCCCGGACCTCTTCCAGGAGGAGGCGCAATCCCCCCTCACAGGCGAAGAACCGCTCCGGGTGCAGCTGGAGGACGAACAGGTCCCCCCGGCGATACGTCCGTTCCAGGATGGCCGACCACACCCGGCCGACCTCTTCCCCTCCCTTCCCCATGCGGTCCACCAGGATCTCGTCGTCGGGCAAACTCACGGGCAGGCGCAAGATCCCCTCCTCCCAGGAGGGCAACACCGGCCCCTCCGCCGCGGGACGGGGATCGTAGAATTCCAGGACCCGCCGGACCCGGGCTTCCGCGTCCGGGGGCAAGGGGTCCGGCAGCACATCCCAGAGGACGGCCGAACTGCTGTCGTATCCCACCCGGTGAGTCCGTAACGCGTCCAGCAGGGAGGCATCCCAGCGCAGGTAAGGGGCCCGGAAGCCGCTGAAGGGGATACCCCGTTTGCGGAAGATGCGGATCGCTTCCTCCACGTGGCGCTGTTGTTCCTCCGGGGGGATGTGGACGTAGTCCACGTGCTCCAGGCCGTGGATGGCGATATCCGCGCCCCGTTCCACCAGGTGACGGATGAGCCGGGGGTATCGGTCGACGACGACGGCCGGCGTGGGGAAGGTGGGGTGGAACGCGAACGCGTCGGCCACGTCCATGTACGCGTCCAGCGTGCGGCGCATCCGCGCGGGGGTGGGACCCAGCTGGCGCAGGATGGCCCGCAACCGCCGCGTGACCGTGGATATCCCCTTCGATGTGAGGAGATGCTCAAGGTAGCCCATGAACGTCCTCCGGAGTCACCCGCTTGCCGCGGAGAGGTCGGACCACGTCGTCGGGATTCCGGCCCTGCACCAGGGCCTGGATGTACTTTTCGACGATGAGGTGGATGGCCAGGGGGGGAAGGACAAAGGGGACCAGGGGCTCTTCCCGGGCCCGCCGAATGGCCTCCCCCAACCGCTTCATGTCCCGACACCAGATGAGATGGCCCCGCCCGGAGAGATATCCCAGGAGGTCCTCCTGGTGGTGATCCGGGCGGTCGGGGTTGTCCACGCTGACGAGGGGGATGCCCCGGGCCAGGACTTCGATGGTCACCCCGATGCCACCGTGGGCCACCACCACCTGGGCCCGCTCGTAAAAGGGCTCCAGGCTCGGGGCCAGGCGGAACCAGTACGCGTGTTGGGGGACGTAACGCCCGATGCCGATTTGCGTCACCACGGGCAGATCCAGGGAGGGCGCGAGGGCATCCACCGCGCGGATCAGGGGGTCGAAATCCCCCGAACCCACGGTGACGAAGAGGATCTTCGGCGGCAACGCCTCCGGGTCGTCGACGAACCGTTCCTTCATCCGTGCAATAACCCCGCGTAAATGGCTTCAGGGAAGGCCCGCTCCTGCAACTCCGGCCACTGGACGAAGAACACATCCGCGAAGCGGTACATGATGCGTCCGGACAGGGAGGGCTGCGTCACCCGAGCCCCGTTCTCCACGTAAATCACCCGGGCGCGGAAGAGTTTCCCCAGCAGGGAGACGGGGACGGCCAGCCCCGGGCCTGACTGGAGGATGAGATGGGGACGCACCCGCAGGAGAATCCAGAAGGACTGCCACGTCAGGCGGATGTAGCGCAGCGCCACCTTCCACCGGGGCTCCACCTTCCACTGGGGTCGGTTGATGCGGTAGATGGGGCCGGGAATGCGGATCTTCTTCTCGCTCAACTGCTCCTCCTTGACCGTCATGTAAGCGTACGAGTACTTGGGCCCCAGGAGGTCGACCAGGCGGATCATCTCCACCGTGTGCCCTCCCTCCCCCAGGACCACGAGAATGCGCACATCCTTCTCCTTCATAAGCGACTCCCCTTCCTCCTCAACACCTCCTCGTACACTTGGGCCACCCGTTGGGCCTCCGCTTCCAGGGAAAGATGCCGCACGCGCTCCCGTCCCCTCGTGCGGCGCCCGAACTCCAGCGCGCGGGCGATGGCTCGGGCCGTGTCCTCCACGCTGCCGTCGGTGAAGAAACATCCCTCCGTGTCCCCGATGATCTCACGCGCGTCCCCCACATCCTTCGTCACGATGGGCAGGTTACAGGCCATCGCCTCCTTGATGACCATCGGCGACCCTTCCGCTTCGGAGACGAGGACCAGCACGTCGGCCGCGTTCATGTACACGGGTATCTGATTATGGGGCAAACCCGTTGCCGCGACAAAACGCACGGGCCACCCTTGAGCCTGCAAGCGCGCCACCGCCTCCTCGATGACCCAAACCCGCTTGTCCGGTCGCAACTGGCCCACGAAGAGGACGACCTGCCCCTCCAGGGGCCACCCCAGCGCGCGGCGCGCCTCCTCCCGCTCCACGGGGCGGAAGAGGGAAAGATCCACACCGGGGGGGATGATCGCGTCGGCCGGGTAGCCCAGGTGGGCCTCCACCCAGCGACTGGTCACGATGACCCCGTCGGCCAGTCGGGCCAGGACTTTGGAAAGGGGCGCGGTGAAGGAGATGGCCACCTCGCTGCCGTGGAAGGTGATGACGAGGGGCCGCGTCCACTGGGCCCGGGCCACGACCCCGCTCAGCGCGTAATGCGCGTGGACCAGGTGGTAGGGTCGGGCCCGCACGTGTCGGCGAAAGGGGGAAATGGCGCGCACGTAGTTCGACCGGTCGGCCCGGCCGTTGACGAAGAACACGTCCACACGCACGCCCAGGTCGCGCAGGGCCCGCACCTCGTCGTAGACGAAGGTGCCGAAATCCTCGGCCCCCGCGTGGGGGTACATGTTCGTCACCACCAGCACCCGCAGCCCCGGAGCCCCTTCCCTCGGGTCGGGGAAGAACATGTAGGGAGACGCCACCTTCATCCCTCCGCCTCGGCCAGAATGTGACGGTAGACGTCCAGGTGTCGCTCGGCCACCCGTCGGGGGTGGAAACGGGAACGGGCGACCTCCCGGGCCTCCTGCCCCGCGCGCGCGGCCCACCCGGGATCGCTCAACACCTGGATCAGGACCTGGGCCAACGTCTCGGGATCCCGCGGGGGGACCAGCCGTCCGGTACGGCCCTCCTCGACCATGTAGGGCACACCGCCGACGCGAGTGGCCACGACGGGTGTGGCCGCGGCCAGGGCTTCGGCAATGACCACCGGCGCGGTCTCCTGGACGGAGTTCAGGACGACGACGTGGGCCCGCGCGTAGGCGTCGGCCAGCGTGTCCTCGTCCACCCCGCCCAGGAAGTGCACCCGATCCCCCAGACGGAGCCGTTCCACCTCCTCCCGACAGGCCTGCGCGTATTCGGGAAAGGACAGAGTCTCCCCCGCGATGAACAACTCCGCGTGGGGCACCCGGTCCACGACCGGGCGAAAGGCCCGGATGAGCCCCAGGATGTCCTTGCGGGGAATGACCCGGGCCACGCAAAGGACGCGTCCGGGCACGCCCCGGTCCGTGGGGACGTGAAAGTAGCGGGGGTTGACGGGGTTCTCTACGAAGTGCAGCCGCGCGCGGAGCCAGGGATACGCGTCCCGCACGTACGGACTGATGGCGATGATCTCCCGGGCCCGCGCCAGGGCCCACCGCTCGAACCAGCGATCCACCTCCCGGGCCAGGCGACGTCGCAGCCCCCACACGGTGGGGGCCTCCCGCGCCATGACCCCGTGAACGGTCACCACGTGGGGATAGGGGCTCCGCACCGCGGCCCCCGTGTACATGTCCGACCCGTGCGCGTGGACCAGGTCGGGGCGGAGCGCGCGCACGGCCTGCAAAAGGCGGGCCATGCTCCTGGTGTGCCACGTGAGGCGGGAGAACCGGGGGAGCGGCAGGACGTGAAGGGCAGTCGGTCCCCCGTCGGGCGGGCGGACGGTCTCCCCGCGCGGCTTCAGCGTCACCATGTGCACCTCCACCCCCGCCTCCACGAGGGCCCGCGTGAGGAGATAGGTGACCGCTTCCACCCCGCCCAGCACCCGTTGGGGATCCGAGGGATAGAGTCCCAGCATGACGACCCGCATCACCCCCTCCTCTCCCGCGGCGGGGTCACCCGAGCCAGATATCCGAACGCCGTCCCCAGGAGGGCGTAGAAGACCATGTTGCTGTAATACGCGGGGTCCGCGTCGATGGTGGCGACGATCACCATGTAGGCGATGAAGGCAACGAACGCGGCCCAGGCCAGGTATCCCGGATGTTCGCCCCACACCCGGGGGTTCCCCTCTTCTCCCATCCAGGTGCGGAAGTAGGTCCACGCCTCCCGGGCGATGGCCGCGATCATGACCGTGTACCCCAGGAAGGCGATGAGTCCCCCCTGGGAGAGGATGCCCAGGAAGGTGTTGTGGGGCGTGGGCGTCCACTTGTCGTCGATGCGGTGCAGGTACCCCCGTTGCAGCGCGATGACGCCGTAGTTGGGGTACCCGATGCCGAAGATGGGCGATTCCTTCCACAACCGCCAGGCCACCTCGATGGTCTTCCCCCGGGATTCCAGGGAAGGCGCGTAGGTCAACCGTTCCAGGAACAGGGCGGAATGGGTCAACCGCTGCCAGAAGAGGACCAGGGCGAACAGGGCGACTCCGGTAGCGGGCAGGATGAGCCGTCGCCAGCGGGGATAGACGATTCCCAGGAGGAGGGCCGCGATGGCGAGGGCCAGGTATCCCGCCCGGGTGTACAGGATGCTGTACGCGGTGAGGATGACGAGGAGCAGCCCCAACGCCCCTCCCCGGTGCCAGGGCGTTTCCCCCACCTCGTACTCGTACACCACCAGGGGGAAGATGACGGCCAGGATGAGGGCATGGTAGACGGGGTTGCCGAAGAAGCTGGTGATCCGGCGCAGGGACTCGGAGTACAACGCCGGACGTCCCCAGGGGTAAAACGCGGAGAGGCCCGCCCAGGCTTCCAGCATGATGACTACGGACATGTAGAAGGCGATGAACATGAGCCCGTACAGGGCCAGGCGCAGGCGGAACCGGTTGTTCACCCACGTGCGCATGAGGATGTAGAGGCTCATGGGGATGACGTAGGCGTCGAACGCCGTCTGCAGGGCGAAGAGGAAGCCCTTGAGCGCGTGGAGCGTGGCCAACAGCATCCCCCCGAGGAAGAGGAGGATACCCACTTCCGTGCGCCCCACCGGGGGGAAGTCCAGTTCCCCCGTGGCCCAGCGGACCAGGGTGATGAACCACACGGTGAGGACGACGACCCGGGTCAGGCTCAAGTCGGGGATCCCCGCGCCCAGCGCGATGTCGAAGTGCCAGAAGGGGGCGAACGGTACCAGCACGAGGCCGACGATCAGCCCCAACAGGGGGTGGGCGAGCGCGGTAACGACGACGAACCCCTGCGTGATCACCGCGACGACCCGTTCCCAGCCGTCATGGGCGAGGGCATGGGCCAATCCCACGCCTCCGGCCACGACAAGAAGGGCCTGGAGGAGCACCGCACCCCAGGAGAGCCAGGGGCGGCCCCACGTCCACGCTTTGGAGCGCACACTCATCTTCCCGTCCCCCCTACGGTGTCGTAAATGGCCATGATGCGACGCACGCCCTCATCGGCCCGAAACCGGGTCGCCACCACCTCCCGACCCCGCTCCCCCATCCGTCGGGCCCGTTCCGGATCCCGCAGCAACGTCAATATGGCCTCGGCCATCGCCTCCGGATCCCCCTGGGGCACGAGGAACCCGGTCACCCCGTCCTCCACGATCTCCACCGTGCCGCCCCCGCGCGTGGCCACGACCGGGCGGGCCGCGGCCATCCCCTCGATGATGACCCGCCCAAAGGGCTCATCCCGCACCGACGCGTGGACCAGCACGTCCATCAGCGCGTAGAGCCGCAGGACATCGTCCCGATGCCCCAGAAAGTGGACCCGATCCCCCAGGCCCAGCTCCCGGGCCAGGCGCTTCAGCGTGTCCAGGTACCCCGGGTCGGTGATCTCCACCGCGCCGATGATGACGGCCTGGACCGTGGGGAACTCCCGGGCCACCCGGGCCAGGGCCCGGAGGAACACGGGATGCCCCTTCCAATCCACCAGACGACCGACCATCCCCACGATGGGGTGGCGCGGGTCCAGGCCCAACGCAGGGTAAAGAGCCGGATCGGGGACGGTGGGGATCTCCTCCACGTCGACGCCGTTGTAGACGACGAAGATCTTCTCCTCGGGGACGCCCATGCGGATCAGCGGTTGGGCGACGGCCCGGGAGTTGCAGATGAACGCGCGCACCGTCCGGGCCAGCAGCCGATCCCACACGTCCCACGTCTCCCACCCCCGCACGTGACAGAGGGCAGGAACCCCTTCCAGGTAGGCGGCCAGGACGCCGGGCCGGTTGACCACGAGTTCCGCGTTCAGGTGGACCAGGTGGGGCCGGACGCGGGCGATGACGTCGCGGATGCGCCGGGCTTCGGGCCAGAGCTTGCGGCGCCAGCGCCCCAACGCGCCCACCGTATGCCACACCCGGGCGAGGCTTTCGTGGTTCCGGACCCACCGGCCCACGGGGCCCTGGCGCAGCGCGTCCACCCGGGGACCGAAGGTCACCCCATACCCCTGCCGACTGGGGATGGTGTGCACGGGCACGCCCAGATCCCGAAACCACGCCTGCGCCCGATTCTGTCGGGAGAGGAGGACGACGGGCTCGTACCGGGTGCGGTCGAGTTCTTGAACCAGGTACCGCAGGCTGACGATGGAGCCCGCGGGGGTGGGCGCGAGGTCGACGAAGAGCACCCGTTTCGGGTTCATTGTGACTCCTGCACACCCCTCGCCACACGGGAGGAACGTCCCAGGGCCCGTTCCACGGCCTCCAGCACGAAGGCGAGGATGATGCCCAGCATGAGGGCACCACCGGCCCCGTAAAGGACCCGTTTGGAAATCTTCTTGGGGGCGGGTTCGACGGGCTCCCGCGCGGCTTCAACGACCTGAATGTATCCGTGGTCCAGGGCGAGTTGTTCCTTGATGCGGGCCTCGTTGAGCTTGTCGGAGAGGAAGGCATAGCGGGCTTCCTCCCGGTGTACGGCATCGACCCGTTCCTTGTACTCGCTCTGGAGGCCGATGAGCTCGGCCAGCCGGTTCTGGTAGGAGGTGATCATGTGCTCGTATTGCTTCACGGCCGCGTCCTGGGCCGCGGCCACCGCGTCCTGGGCCACGGCCCGGTCCTCATACCCGTCGGACTGGTGGCGCAAGTCCGCGGCCCGCTCTTCGTCCCCGCTCTTCTCGGCCTGAACCCGCAGCGTGGCCGCGCGCGTCCGGTACACGCGGGCCTTTGCCCGGGCCTGGGCCGCCGCGAGCTCCGCGCTATCCCGCTGGAGTTCCAGGGTGCGGATCTGATCCTGTACGGCCGTGGCCTCCCGCTGGAGGTCGGCCAGGTTGTAGCGCAGCTGGAAGTCCTGGAGGTTCTTGCGGGCCTCGGCCAGCATGTCGGCCTGCTTGGTCAGTTGTTTCTCCAGGAAGATGCGCACGTCGGTGACGTTGCGCGTGCGGATGGAGCGGTAGTATTCCAGGGCTTTGGCAATGTGCACGTCCGCGATGCGTTTGGCCAGGGAGGCGCTCTTCACGGACACGTAGGTCACGCTGATGAATTCCCCCTCGATCCAGGGCCACAGGTGGTCGACGATATCGTCCCCGGTGAGGTTGGTGCCCATCTCCTTGTTGATCTCCCGGGCCGCGTCCCAGGCCACCTTGCGGTTGCGCAGGACGCTGAGGAACTCGACGGCCGTGCGCTCGATCTCCTGCTTGCCCGCGGCTTGCCGTAGCGGGGTGAACAGGCTCACCGCTTCCGGTTCGACGGAAAGGACCTGGAGGCGGACCCGGGCCTGATACTTCGGTGGACGGGTGGTCTCCGCGTAGTACAGACCGATGACCGTGACGAGCACGAGGAGGGCGATAAGCCACAGTCGTTTGACGACGATGTGAACGTATGTACTCAGTTCTCCCATAGGCCACTCAAATTCCCAGAAGCGACGTTCTCCCGGAACGGGAGCGCCGATGTAATGTATCGCGCACGGTGGGTCGCGTGTGGCGAGTATAACATAGCCCCCCCGGGGAGCCAAGCATTCACCCCTCCTTCGTTGCCAGGACGACCCACCCCAGCGCGTCCAGGCGCGCGTTGGGAACGATGCGGTCCAACAGGGTGGCCAGCGCGTCCAGGGGGATGCCCACCAGGAGGAGGATGAGGGAGGCCAGAAGCACGCGTCCCCGGTTGCCCAGGAGATATTTGGTGGGGAAGAGCCCCTTGAAGAGGAGGGCCCCGAACACGTCCTCCAGGCGGGCCAGTATCATGGTGAACAGCCCCCCCACCTGCTCCACCCGTTCCACCCGGAACCCGGCCTTGTTCAGGAGGTGGGCCAGGCCGTAGCGTGTGTAACGGAAGTAGTCGTGAGGGACGTAGTGGAGGGCCCAGCTCATGGGGACGGTGATGTAGACCCGGCCCTGGGGCTTCAGGAGCCGGTGTATCTCCCGCAGCGCGCGCTCCGGTTCGGGCACGTGCTCGATGACCTCCGTGCATATCACCCCGTCGAAGGTGGCCGAGGCAAAGGGCAGGGCCAGCACACTGGCGATCACATCGTTCCCGGGAATGGGCACGATCTCCAGGGCCGTATACTGCACCCCCAGAGGCAGGTAAGGCCGGTAGGGCTGCGTCCCCGCACCGATGTCCAGGACCCGGCCCCGGAATTCGGCCAACGCGCGTTCGGCCGCGGCGTGCAGACGCCAGCGGTAGGTGAAGAATCGTCCCTGGAAGAGGAGACGACCCAGCCGTCGCACATATCGTCTCATGGTGCTCCGCCTCCTTCCACCACAATGGTCCCCACCCGTATGCCCCCGGCAACGGCCTCCTCCCCCTCGAAGGGCAGGGGCCGGACCGTCTCCGCGTCGTAGAGGCCGGTGATCAGCGCGTAGGACCCGGGAGGGAGGTCCGCGGGTAGGGAGAGGGTATACCAGTCCTCCATGACTTCCCCCTGTTGCCATCGCGTCGTGGGCGTGAAGAAGAAGCCCGGCTCCGTGTCCCCGTTGGCCACGGTGCGTCCCCGCGCGTCCACCAGGTGAACCATGACTTTGTACCGCCGCGAGGGGGATGTGAGGGCCAGCCAGTCCAGGGTGAACCAGACCCGCCCCCCGGGACGCGCCCGCGGGGTGACCACACGGCTGCCGACGAGGCGAATGCGGTGGTCGAAGAGGACCTGACGGGGCCGATGATGGATGCTCTGCCCGTGATGAAGCCGGGCGGGCACCGTCGCCCCCAGGAAGAAGAGGAGGAGGAACGCGGGGACTCCCAACCAACGGCGCTCCCGGCGGAAGGCCCACCCCAGCCACAGGAGCATGCCGATGAGGGCGAGTCCTTCGGCCCGGCGCTGAGCCACCGTCCCCGTGTAGCGCAACCTCACCTCGTGTTCCCCCGCGGGAATGGAGGCCGCGACCAATCCCAGTCGCCCCCGGGGGAAGGTGGGCACGGGGGCGCCGTCCACCTCCACACGCCAAGCGGGAAAGTAGAACTGGTGGTAGGAAAAGGTCCACGGGTGAGGGGACACCACCCGGAACCGTCGGTCATAGGGATGTTGTCTCCCCGGGGTCAGGCGCACCTGCCAGGGGGGCGCCTCCGGGGGCGGAGAAGGGGGCGGGAGGAAGAAGTCCTTCACCGCATCCTGAGACCACACGGGCATGTACTCGAAGGCCCAGATGCCGCCGTACTCCCGTTCGGGCAATCCCACCAGGTAATCGTAACGGACGATGAGACCCAGGTCCACGGCCTCCTCACGCAAGGGCTTCCACGTGGCCGGGTCCTTGGCTATGTCGTAATGAAGACCCGCCAGGTGGCTCCACCCCAGGAGCAAGGTCATCCCCACCAGGACGCTTCCTCCGACGAGGGGACCGCGCGCTCGCCCCTCCTCCAGGAACGCGCCCCAGGCCAACCCCACCATCATGGCCAATCCCAACCCGATGAGGGATTCCAGCCGCCAGGGGAATTGGATGTAGTAGAGGAGGGGAATGTGGCGCCAGAACCAGGCGCTCCACCGACAAAGGCCGAAGATGGCGACCAGCGCGAGGCCCGTGAAGAAGAGGAAGGTGCGTCTCCGCTCCTCCGACCATCGGTGTCCCCGGAGGAGGAAGAGGAGGAGGGCACCGAGCGCCAGGAGCAGGGCGACCCGTCCCAGGGGTTCGGGGCTCTCCGTGCCCTGGAAGGGCTGGTACCGGTGAATCCAGTAGGGGGAGAGCAGCCCCCGCAGGGAGGAGAGCGCGGCGACGAACGCGTCGATCCCCCGCTCCGAGGTGTGCCCCGCGCGCACGTAGCGGATGTCCAGGAGGACGGGGAGCCAGTAGAAGGCGCTCATCAGCGCGCCCCACGCCATACTCCCCAAAACGCCCAGGGCCCGCGCCCACCGCTCCCGCCGTGCCAGGAGGAGCCAACCCAGGTAGCCCAGGGCGACGGGGGTGAAGAGGAAGGCGGAGAGGTTGTGGGTGAGGATGAGGGCCGCGTACACCAGGGCCAATCCCATGTGGACCGCGGCCGGGAAGGGCGCGTCGTCGAGGAAGGCCCGGTGAATGAGGGCCAGTAGCAGGGGGAACCAGACCATGCCCCACAGTTCGGCCTGGGCCCCCCGCACATAGGCCAGGGAGAAGTGGTACACCCAGTAGGTGTAGGCGATCGCGGCCAATCCTCCCGTCCACACTCCCCACCGCCGCGCGTAGTAGAACATGGTCCACCCCGCGGCGACCAGCCCCAGGCCGATCATCCACTCGTAGGCCGCGAGGAATCCCCACCCCAGGAGGTGGAAGAGTTCCGCGATGTAGTAGATCAGGGGCGCGTAGTAGTGGAGGGTGGGGAAGCCGTAGAGGAATCCCTGGTGCGGCAGCCAGCGGGGGTAGAGGACTCCCAGGCGCAGCAGCCAATCCAGCTCGAAGAACCGACTCTTGTGGTACAGCCCGTCCATCGTCGTCTGCAGACCGGGGAGCCAGAGGACGTAGGTCGCGGGCAGCAGGAGCAGGGTCAGGAGGACCCAGGTTCCTACGGCCCTCAGAAAAGGTGTCCTTCCCACCCATCCCCGCGCGTTCATGGCGCCTCCACCGTCGTGAGGATGGCGTAGTCCGCGGGGGAGGCCCCCTCTGTGTGCACGGGAACCCGGCGCAAGGTCTGGGCATCGTACATGACGACGATGACGCGCTTGGGACCGGGGGGCAACGCGTCGGGCA
>WGAA01000144.1 GCA_015489285.1 Anaerolineae bacterium
ATGCGTAATGCGTAACTTGAAGACAAGCTTGGCTCTGTAGCGATAGCCTTGTGTCCACGCCAGCTTTCCCTCTAGCGCCTCTCGCATGTTCCGGAACCGGCGGTAACCGGCAACTTCACTTGACGAAATTCGGGAATCGGACTAGCCTATGTTCTCGGTCCGAGGATCATCCGATGTACGAGGGAGGTCGGGGATAGCTCAAACCGTTCCGTTGCCCGCGGAGTTTTCCTTACCCGATAAGTATCACGCGGACCGTCGTGGTCCGGTCCGCTGGCTGATCTCCCATGTCCGACTCTACTGGTATGTGTTCCTCCTCGTCCTTCTCGGCGCTGTGGGGAACGCCCTTCTGGCGGCCGTCGTGCCCATCCTCATCGGCCGGGCCTTCAACATCATCACCGCGTCCCCACCGCAGGTGAAGGCCCTCATCCCCCTGGCCCTCCTGCTCATCGGCAGCCAGGGCCTGCGGAGCGTCCTCCAATTCGTTCGCAACGCGGCCTCCGAACTCCTGGCCCAGCGGCTCGAACGGGACATCCGGGATGAGTTGTACATCAGCCTGTTGGGCAAGAGCATGGCCTTCCACAGTTTGCAGCCTGTGGGGGAGATCATGGCGCGGGCCACCCACGACGTGCGGGAGATCAACTACATGTTCAGCCCGGGCATCAACCTCATCATCGGCTCCACCGCGTTCATGTTCATGCCCCTTCTGGCGGCCCGGCGATACCACCCGGCCCTGATGCTCACCCCGGCCCTCTTCATCCTCTTCTACATCCTCGCGCTGGCCCAGTACCTGCGGGAACTGGACCCCATCACCCAGCAAGTGCGGGAGCGGTTTGGACACATGAACGCCCACCTGGCCGAAGTCCTGGACGGCATCGAGACGGTGAAGGCCTCGGCCCAGGAGGAGCGGGAAGCCCGCCGCTTTGCCCAACTGGCCCGGCGTTTCTGGGAGGCCGCGGTCCACCAGGGGGATGTGGAAGCCCGGTTCATCCCCCTCCTCCTCATCGGGCTGGCCACCGCGGCCGGGTTCTTCCACGCGTTGTGGCTGTACACCCGGGGCGCGATCCGCGTGGGGGACATTGTGGGATATGTGGGGCTGCTGGGGCTGTTGCGTTTCCCCACCTTCGTCTCCCTCTTCTCCTATGCCCGGGTCTCCTCGGGACTGGCCGCGGCGCGGCGCATTCTCGAGCTCATCAACAAGCGGACCGACCTGGACCAGAACCCCCACGGGTACGCGGGGAAGATGCGGGGCGCGGTGGAGTTTCGACACGTGGATTTCGTCTACCCCGACGGCCATCAGGCCCTGCACGACATCACCTTTCGCGTGGAGCCGGGGACCCGGGTGGCCGTGGTGGGCCAGACGGGCGCGGGGAAGACCACCCTCGTCAAACTCATCAACCGCACCTATGACGCCACCCGGGGCCAGGTCCTGGTGGACGGGGTCGATGTGAGGGACTGGAACCTGGAAGCCCTGCGCCGGCAGATCTCCATCATCGAACAGGACATCTTCCTCTTTTCCCGGACCATCCGGGAGAACATCGCGTTCGGGCGGCCGGACGCAACGATGGAGGAGATCATCGCCGCGGCCAAGGCCGCCCAGGCCCACGATTTCATCATGTCCTTCAAGGACGGGTACGAGACGGTCATCGGGGAGCGGGGGGTGACCCTCTCCGGGGGGCAGCGACAGCGTTTGGCCCTGGCCCGAGCCTTTTTGACCAACCCGGCCATCCTCATTCTTGACGATTCCACCAGCGCCATCGACAGCGCGACGGAGGACAAGATCCAGCGGGCCATCTTTGCCGCGTCCAAGGGGCGGACGACCTTCATCATCACCCATCGCCTCTCCCAGATCCGCTGGGCCCATCTCATCATCCTCCTCCGTCGGGGGCGCATCGAAGCCATGGGCACCCACGAGGAGCTGCTGGAACGTTCCCCCATGTACCGCCGCCTGTTCATCCGCGAGGATGGGGCTTAATCGGGGAGGTGGACCTTCTTCGCCAATTTGGATGTAGAGGCTTACGACCGACAGTATAGCGACCGGGAGCTGGCCGCGGGGATGTGGCGTTACCTGCGTCCCCAGGTCCGTCGCCTCGTGGCCATCGTCATCCTCATCGCGCTCTTCTCCGCGTCGGGGGCGGCCCTCCCCATGCTCATCGCCCGCGGGGTTGACCTGATCCGGGAGCACCCCACGGGGTGGGGCATCATCCTCCTGGGGGGCGCGGTCCTCGCCTCCGGGGTGCTGACGTGGGGCATCAATTGGGCCCGACGCCGCCTCATCGTGCGCGCGGTCAACGATGTCATCTTCGCCCTGCGGGTCGAAGCCTTTCGCGCGGTCGTCTCCCATGACCTTTCCTTCCACGACCGGTACTCCTCCGGCCGCATCGCCTCCCGCATCGCCTCGGACACCAAGGATTTTGGGGACGTGACCGTTCTCCTCACGGATATCAGTGCCCAGCTCATCCAGGCCCTCATCTTGGCCGTGGTCCTTTTGCGGCTGGACGTGCGGCTTTCCCTCTACCTTTTCGCCTTCCTCCCCATCGTCTTCCTCGCCGCGGCCGCGCTGCGGGGGATCGCCCGGCGGGTCACGCGGGAGGGGATGCGCGCGATTGCCAACGTGAACGCGGCCATCAAGGAGACGATTAGCGGCATCGCCGTGGCCAAGAACTTCCGGCAGGAGGCCGCGATCTACCGGGAGTTCGAGGCCGCGAACATCCAGTCCTACCGGGTGAACGTGCGGCGGGGCCTCGTCCTCTCCAGCATCTTCCCCCTGCTCAACGCGCTGGGCGGGGTGGGGACGGCCATGCTGGTCTACGTGGGGGGACTGTCCGTGGCCCAGGGCATGGTGACGGCCGGTGCCTGGTACCTCTTCCTG
The DNA here is from genome assembly GCA_015489285.1 of Anaerolineae bacterium. GTDB lineage: Bacteria > Chloroflexota > Anaerolineae > JAADDB01 > JAADDB01 > JAADDB01. Next base: position 2,870 of record WGAA01000144.1, read on the forward strand.
GCCAGTTTGGACCGCTTCTGGTTTCCCGTGCTCAACCTCTCCGCGTTTTCCGCCCAGGTCCAGGCCGGCCTCTCCGCGGCGGAGCGGGTCTTCGCCCTCATCGAGGCGGAGCCCTCCGTCGTCCAGATCGCGCAGGAGCCCGTCCCCTCCCTGCGGGGGGACATCCGGCTGGAGGGGGTGTACTTCGCCTATCGGGTGGGGGAACCCGTGCTGGAGAACTTTTCCCTGCACATTCGTCCCGGGGAGACGGTGGCCATTGTGGGGCACACGGGAGCAGGCAAGTCCTCCATTGCTCGCCTCATCGCCCGGTTCTACGAATTCCAGGGGGGGCGCATCCTCATCGACGGGCGGGACATCCGCACGTTGGATTTGCACCAGTACCGGCGGCATCTGGGGTACGTCACCCAGACGCCGTTCCTCTTCTCCGGCACCGTGTTGGACAACATCCGCTACGCGCGGCCCGAGGTGGACGAGGCGGAAGTAGAGGCCCTGGCGCGGCGCATCGGCAACGGGGAGTGGCTGGAGACCTTCCCCAACGGCCTGCACACCGAGGTCGGGGAGCGGGGGAATCGCCTTTCCATGGGGCAACGGCAGCTCGTCGCGCTCATGCGGGCCATCATCATCCATCCGTCCATTTTCATCCTCGACGAGGCCACGGCCAGCATCGACCCCTTCACCGAATGGCAGATCCAGCAGGCCATCTCCCTCCTCATGCGGGAGACGACGAGCATTGTCATCGCCCATCGCCTTTTCACCGTGCAAGCCGCGGACCGCATCATCGTCCTCCGGCGGGGGCGCATCATCGAAGAGGGGACGCACGAGAGCCTGTTACGGGCCGGAGGCCATTACGCGGAGTTGTACAACACCTACTTCCGGCACCAGAGTCTGGACTATGTGGAGGAGGCGAAGCGCTTCGAGGAGGAAGTGGCCG
>WGAA01000145.1 GCA_015489285.1 Anaerolineae bacterium
CCCATCCAGCCGCGCAGCCAGTTCGACGTCACCCTGGACCCACACCGGCATCCGGGCCTCGTCGCCCACGGGGTGCTCATCCTGGACGGCACGTATCAGGACGTGCCCAACTTCGACCCGGTGATCACCATGCCGGTGACCCGCACTCACCGCTACGAGCCGCAAATCCTCTTCCCCACCTGGCAGCCGCCGCTCCTCGTGCGCCTGAACCACTTCCGCAGCGACCGCGGCCTGGCGGAGTGGGTGACGGTAACGCCGGGCCAGTTCCGCGGCCGCCGGGTGGACCGGAGTGACCCGAACCATGTCCGGGTCGTGGGGACGGAGCGCATCTTCCGCAGCCTGCGCCTCGAGGTGAAGTACAATAACAGCGATGACTTCACGCCCCCGATTATCCAGCACGTCCAGGCCCACCGGACGGGCAATCAGGTCACCTTCTCGGTGACCACGGGTGAGAACGACCGGGTGTGGCACGTGTACGCCACCTGCGCCACCAACGGCCGTCTTACCTCACTGCAACTGACGCGCCAGGGCACCACCGACGTGTGGACCGGCGTGTGGAACAACGCGGGTGCGGACATGACCTGCTTCATCCAGGCCGTGGACTCCGTGGGCAACGTGGCGGTCACGGGCGTGAAGGGGGAACTCAACCTCCCGCGCATGCCGTATCACCGGTACATGCCGCTGGTCGCCGAGGAGCGGTGAAAGCCAAGACATCCGAGGTCTGGCAGACCTCGGATGTCTGTCCAACTTACTTCTTCCCACCACAATAAGCGCGCAGGCGCGCCACCTGCTCCGGGGTGCCGATGACGATGATGGCCGTGCCCGGTACCAGGCGTTCGTCGCCCGTCGGGTTGAAGATGCTGCGGCCGTCAGGCATCTCCAGCGCGATGGGCAACAACCCCGTGCGCTCCTGGATGCGGGCTTCGGCGAGGGTCTTGCCCGCAATGGGCGAGCCTTCTTCCACGATGGCTTGCTCCACACGCTCCGTCACCTGCCCGCGCAACATGCGGTCGAGGAAGGTGACGACACGAGGGCGCAGCATCTCGCTGGCCATGCGCATCCCGCCGATGTAGGTGGGGTTCACCACGTAGTCGGCCCCGGCCCGGTAGAACTTGTTGATCAGGTTGTTGTCCCGACATTCGGTGACGATCTTGATGTTGGGGTTGACGTAGCGGGCCACCACCGTCAGCAACATGTTCCGACCGTCGTCGCCCAGCACGGCGAAAAGCCCCTTGGCCCGACCGATACCCGCTTCCTCCAGGACACTTTCCTCCGTGGCGTCCCCGTTCAGGGTGAGCGCATCCTCGAACAGGCTTTGCACATGTTCTACCTTCTGGGGGTCGAGCTCCACCACGACGAAAGGATGTGCGGTTTCGTACAACTCCCGAATGATGTGGACGGCCGTCTCGCCGGCCCCGCACACGATGTAATGATCCCGCAGTTCCGCGATCCGTTCCTTCATGCTCTGCTCCCGTACCAGTTGTCCTAGGTTCAATTCCACGAAGAAGGAGGTGACCACCGCGGTCGCGTACACCATCGCGCCCATCCCGGCCCACATGAGCGCCGTGGTGAACCACCGTCCCGTGTCGTCGAGGGGAAATATCTCGCCGTATCCCACCGTGGTGAGGGTGATGCTGGTCATGTAAATGCTGTCCAACAGGCTCACCTTGCCGTGGCCCAAAACGTAATATCCTCCCGTTCCCAAGAGGAACACCCCGACCACAGCCAGCAAGGGATAGCGCAAGCGGTAGAAGAGGTCGGCTGCCAGCCTTACCAGGATACGTGTGCTCACGGCGAATTTGGGGAAGACCATATCCTGCACCTCCTGTCCCCCCAATTATGGCATATGTGCTTCGCAAAGGGCAACCGAGGGGTCAGGCGCCGAGGAGAACGTCGGCATTACAGGCGCAGCTTGGATTGATGACGTGATACGTGATGCGTGATGCGTAACTCGAAGATAATGTCAAGTCCTGAAATACGTTTAGTCTGGTCCTGCGGATAGTCAGCATTTGGCACATTAACAAGTGGCCTCCGTCTCGGGTGGAAAGACTAAGGCAGGTGCCGTGACACGGCCGAGATAGACATCTTCGGGCCGGGCGTAGTTCAGGCTCA
>WGAA01000146.1 GCA_015489285.1 Anaerolineae bacterium
CGAGGGCGTGGAGATGGTGATGCCCGGGGACAACGTGAACCTGGAGGTGGAGTTGCTGAAGCCTGTGGCGGTGGAGCAAGGGACGCGGTTTGCGATTCGCGAGGGCGGCCACACGGTCGGAGCAGGTGTCGTCACGGAGATTATCGAATAAGGGAACGGTGCCGGGACTCGACGCACTGCGCGTCGGGTCCCGCTGTGTTCAGAGCAACTTCTCGAGTTGCCATATTTGGTGAAGATCTTCCCGGGGATGCACAATAAGGGGCGTTTCCGGGAAGTTCGTAGCGAGGGATGATTCGATGGCAAAGAAGGGTGTACGCATTATCATCACGCTGCAATGTACCGAGTGCGGCGAGCGGAATTACACAACGGAGAAGAACCGACGGAACGATCCCAGTCGGTTGGAGCTGCGCAAGTACTGTCCGCGCTGCCGCAAGCACACATTACATCGGGAAACCCGGTAAGAGTTCGTAAGGTAAGGAGCGGAACGTGGCCAAGGAAAAATCTCTTTCTCTGACAAATAATCCGATTGTCCAGTACTTGAAGGAAGCTCGGGTGGAGATGAGCAAGGTCTCCTGGCCGACCCGGGAGGAGGCATTGCGCCTCACGGGTATCGTGCTGGCCGTTACCGCGGCAATGGCCGCGTTTCTCGGGTTGTTGGACGCCATTTTCGGCACGCTGTTCCGCTTCATCATCGGCACGTGATGGGGTTTTCAGAAGGGACATAGGTAGGAGCGAGCGGTGAGCGAGGAACGAGAAGAACGAGAGGTCCAGGATACGGCGGCGGAGGAGTCCGTGGAGGTGTCGGACACCCCCGAGGTGGCCGAGGCGTCGTCCGCGGAGGGTGAGCCCACACCCGAGGTCTCCGAGGAGGAGGAACGTCGCTCCCGGGCCAAGTGGTACGTGGTCCATTGCTACTCGGGCATGGAGACGAAGGTCAAGCGAAACATCGAGGCCCGGGTGGAGAGCATGGGCGTCGGTGACCGGGTGTTCGACGTTATCGTCCCCATGGAGGAGACCATCGAGTTGCGCGACGGGCAGCGCCGTCGGGTGCCACGCCGCGTGTTCCCCGGGTACATCATGATCCACATGATCCTGGAGAAGGAGGACGGGAGCATCGACGAGGAGGTGTGGCACGTGGTGCGCCATACGCCCGGCGTTACCGGGTTCGTGGGCATCGGCAATCGGCCGACCCCCCTCTCGGAGGAGGAGGTGGAGGCGATCATGCGCCGCATCGAGGCGGAAGAGCCCCAGCTTCAGGTGGACTTCCGCGTCGGTGATCGGGTGCGCATCACGTCCGGACCCTTCGCCGATTTCACGGGCACGGTCGTGGACTTGTTCCCGGACAAGGGGAAAGCGCGCGTCGCGGTATCCTTTTTCAATCGGGAAACGCCTGTAGAGGTGGATTTCTTGCAATTGGAGAAAGTGTAATATGGCCAAGAAGGTAGTTGCTGTCATCAAGTTACAGTTGCCTGCGGGGAAGGCGACACCGGCACCGCCGGTAGGGCCCGCGCTGGGTCAGCACGGGGTGAACATCATGGCCTTCTGCAAGGATTACAACGCGCGGACGGCCAGCATGGCGGGCTCCATCATCCCCGTGGAGATTACCGTTTACTCGGATCGGTCCTTCACCTACGTGCTGAAGACGCCGCCCGCCAGTGACCTGCTCAAGAAGGCGGCCGGTGTCGACAAGGGCTCCCCGGAACCGAACCGTGTGAAGGTGGGGAAGGTGACCCGGGAGCAGATCCGCCAGATCGCGGAGACGAAGATGAAGGACTTGAACGCCTATGACATCGAGGCGGCCATGCGCATGATCGAAGGGTCGGCTCGCAGCATGGGCATCGAGGTGGTGGATTAAGGGAGGTCCTAAGGGCCGCTCCTTTACGTTCGACATTCCAAGTGGGAGGAGTGTACACTCCGCTCGAACCACGGAGGTGTATCATGGCAAAACGAGGAAAGAAGTATCGCGCGGCGCTGGCGAAAATCGACCGCCAGCGGAATTACACCCCTGAAGAGGCCGTCAAGCTCCTCAAGGAGGTGGCTTACACCGAATTCGACCCCACCGCGGAGGTCCATTTGCGGTTGGGCGTCGATCCCCGCCACGCGGACCAGCAGGTCCGTGGCGTCGTCGTCCTCCCCCACGGTACCGGGCGTCCCGTCCGCGTGCTCGTCTTCGCGGAAGGGGAGGATGCCCGTATCGCGGAGGAAGCGGGCGCGGACTTCGTGGGCAGCGACGACCTCATCCAGAAGATCCAGAAGGAGGGATGGCTGGAGTTCGACGTGGCCCTGGCCACCCCCCAGATGATGGGTAAGGTCGCCCGCCTGGGCCGCATCCTGGGCCCCCGGGGGCTCATGCCCAACCCCAAGGCGGGGACCGTCGTCAAGGGGGAGGATTTGCCCCGGGTCATCGATGAGATCCGGCGGGGGCGTGTGGAGTTTCGCGTGGACCGTACGGGGAACCTGCACATCCCCTTTGGCAAGGTCCGGGCGTTTACCGAGCAGCAGTTGTTGGAGAACCTGGCCGCGGTCATGGAGGCCGTGATTCGGGCCAAGCCGTCGGGGGCCAAGGGCGCGTATATCCGACGGGTGGTGTTGGCGCCGACCATGGGCCCCGGCATTCGTGTGGACACGAATTTGGCCGCGGCGATGCGAACGGAGTAAAATCTCCCAGCAATATACCGTCGCACACAGCGGCTCCGAACCGAAGACCGCAGGTGCTTTTGCTTAAACCGTAGGGGCCTGCCGAGGTGAGGAGGGTGAAGGACGTGTTCTTGCGCGCGCGAACCGCACCTGCCTTACCCGGCGGGTGCGGTTTTTTGTTTCTCCCGGGGGAACCGCTGGGGTTTCCCGGGGCCGAAAACTGGAAGAAGGGAGGGATGCGATTTGCCCTTAACACGAGCGCAGAAGAACGAGATCATCGAAGAGTACGTCGCGTTGTTGCAGCAGAGTCAGGCCCTCATCCTGGCCGATTATCGGGGTCTGACGGTGAAGGAGTTGCAGCAGCTGCGGCGCCAGGTGCGGGAGGCCGGGGGTCAGGCCCGCGTGGTCAAGAACACCCTCTTCCGCATCGCGCTGGAACGGTCGAACCTGCCCGTGCCGACGGATCTGTTGGTCGGGCCGGTGCTGGTCGGCTTTGCCGTCGAGGATATCCCCCCTCTGGCCAAGGCCTTCGTGGACTTCGCCAAGGAGGCGGGGAAGTTCAAGATCAAGGGGGGACTCCTGGAGGGTCGGGAGATCACCCCGGAGGACGTGGATGCCATCGCCAAGTTGCCGCCGCTGGAGGTCATCCGGGCCCAGTTGGTGGCGACCATCGAGGCGCCTATGAGCCAGCTGGTCAGCGTTATCTCCGCACCCATGCGCGAGATCGCGGCCGTCTTGCAGGCACGCTCCGAGCAGAGCGAGGCCGCTTAACACATCATTCCATCCCGTTGAACCGATAACACAAAGGAGGTTGAAGTCATGTCCGACAAGTTGGAGCAGATTATCGAGCTGTTGGATTCCCTGACCCTGATGGAGGCCGCGGAGTTGTCCAAGCGCTTGCAGGAGCACTGGGGCGTGAGCGCGGCCGCTCCCGTCGCCGTTGCCGCGGTGCCCGGCGCCGCCGCGGGCGCGGAAGCCGCCCCCGCCGAGGAGAAGACGGAGTTCGACGTCATCCTCAAGGAGATCGGGCCCAAGAAGATCCAGGTCATCAAGGCCGTGCGCCAGATCATCCCCAACCTGGGCCTGAAGGAGGCCAAGGAGCTGGTGGAGAAGGCCCCGACGACGCTCCTGGAGGCGGTGCCCAAGGACCGGGCCGAAGAGGTCAAGAAGCTCCTGGAGGAGCAGGGCGCGGTCGTGGAGATCAAATAAGCGCCCGAGGGGTGGATATTCCCTCCGTTCAACCCGTGGCGCCGGGATCCCTCGGCGCCACGGTCGCGTTTATGCCCCTTCCTCTCCCAGGACGATGCGCACGAAGTCCGGCGCGATCCGGGACCAATCGTACCGCTCCCGGACGAAGGCCAGCGCCCGTTCCCCCAACCGTTCTCTTTCCCCTTTATCCTCCAGAAGGCGGAGGATCGCGTCCCCAAAGGCCCGAGGTGTGTCGGCCAGGAGGAGGTGTTTCCCCCCTTCCACCGGGTATCCCTCCGCGCCCAATGTGGTGCTGACGATGGGCCGCCGCGCGGCCATGGCTTCCAGGAGTTTCAGCCGGGTGCCCCCGCCCACCCGTAAGGGGACCACGTAGACGGGAGCCGCGTGAAGGTAGGGCCGCACGTCTTCGACCTCCCCGGTCACCACGACGCCCGGGATGTGGCCCAGTTCCTGGACCCGGGGGTGAGGGGAGCGGCCCACGATGTAGAAGTGGGCCCGGGGCCGGGCACGACGGACCCGGGGCCAGACTTTGTTGACGAACCAGTGAACCGCATCCACGTTGGGTCGGTAGTCCATCTTGCCCGTGAAG
>WGAA01000147.1 GCA_015489285.1 Anaerolineae bacterium
CCTTGGGCCGCTTCGGCCTCCAGCTCACTCCGGGCCTCCCTTACCGCTTGCCGTACGTGTGGGGGAAGACGTCGAGCCAGGGTGTGAGGACGCCGGGACCGGCTCTTGAGCCCTTCCCAGCCCGCCTCCTGGTAACGCTGCCGGCACTTGTACACCCAGCTCTCACTGTGCTGCAGGATTTGGGCCACTTCCCTGACAGAGCGTCCGCTGCGCAGGAGATGAATCGCCCGCTCCCGTATGTGGCGCCAGTACCCTTCGTCCATGATGCACTTCCTTGTGAACATGTTCATGCACCTGCGACGCAAGGGTACCACAGCCGCTCCACGATGTCTTGGCGATTCTTCTGTTAAGGTGCTCCACGATGTCTTGGCGTTTCTACCTGTTAGGCTCTCCACGATGTCTTGACGCACGACAGTTACTCATTATCTCCATGAAGAAATCGACGGGAACGACGGTATTTGTGTCGATAGGGCTGGTGGTTTTGTTCGTCGGGGTGCTGGGTGTGTTTTTGGACGCGATGGCCCCGAGGGTTCGCCGCGCACTTTTTGAGGTGACGGGGGAGGAGAGTTTCTTCGCTCAGGTGAAGGGCGTGTCCGATCTTGCCGCGGATCAGCTGCGTCCCCCCTTGCGCCTGGGCACGGACCGGTTCATCCCTTACGCGGATGTCAATCCCTTCGGCGTCAACGTGTTCTTGGAGCAGGAGCCCGATCCCGCCAAACGGGAACGGGTGGTCCAAATGGCCGCGGCTGCCGGGTTCCACTGGTTGCGTCAGGAGTTCCCCTGGGAGGATATCGAGATCCACGGGAAGGGGGATTTCCAGGATCGGCGAAATAGGCCCTACCGCTCCGCATGGGAGAAGTACGACCACATCGTCTCCCTCGCGGAGAAGTATCACATGGAGCTCATCGTGCGCCTTTCCAACCCCCCGGCCTGGTCCCGGGCCCGGGGTAACGAAATCGGCCCCTATGCCCCCCCGGATAACCTGGAGGACTTCGGCGATTTCGTCTACGCGGTCGTCTCCCGCTACAAGGGACGGGTCCGCTATTACCAGATATGGAACGAGCCGAACATTTACCCGGAGTGGGGTGAACAGCCCGTGAGCCCCGAGGCCTACACAGAGCTCTTGAAGGTGGCCGCAACCCGAGCGCGTGAGGCCGACCCTCACGTGGTCATCATCTGCGGCGCCCTGGCCGCGAACATCGAGTACGGCCCGCGGAACATGAGCGACACCCTCTTCCTCCAGAGGATGTACGACGCGGGCGCGGCCCCTTACTTCGACATCATGTCCGTCCAGGGATACGGCCTTTGGTCCGGCCCGACGGATCGGCGCATGAACCCACGGGTCATCAACTTCTCCCGCCCCATGTTGATCCGGGATATTATGGTCCGCAACGGGGACGGGGATAAGCCCATCTGGATCAGTGAGATGAACTGGAACGCCGCGCCCCCCGACGTGCCCCCTGTGTACGGGCGGGTGGATGAGGCCACCCAGGCCCGGTACCTCGTGCTGGCTTACGAGCGCATTCGTCGGGAATGGCCCTGGTTGGGGGTGGCCAACGTGTGGTACCTGAAGCGCCCCGACGACCGCTGGGAACGGGAACGCCGTCCGGAGGCCTACTTCCGCCTCCTGTCCCCCGATTTCCGTCCTTACCCCGCCTACGAGGCGTTGAAAGCCTACACACACCGCCCCCCTTACATGGGACGGGGACATCACGATCAGTCGCACTGGGCCGTGACCTATGATTCCGGCTGGGAGGTGGTGCAGGATCCGCAGGCGATTTTGGGATCCTACGCGCACAGCAACAGACTGGGGGCCTCGGTGAAGGTCCCCTTTGTGGGGACGGGCCTGGCCGTTCACCTGGTCGGGGGTCCGACGGCGGGGCGGTTGGCCATTCGGGTCGATGGGGAGCAGCGCCGAGCGCTCCCCCTGTACCGCCCCGTCCGGACGTATGAGGTGATCCTGCCCGTGGCCGCGGGGTTGTCCTACGGCTACCACGAGGTCGTCCTGAGCGTGGCCGGCACGCCTCAAGGTCGGGATGTGAACATCGACGGGTTTACCGTGTACGGCCCGCGGCCCTTGCCCCCGCACCTGACGTGGGGAGATGTGGCGTTCCTGCTGGGGGTGGTGCTCACGTTCCTGTTGGGGCGCTATGTGCGCACGTATCGCGGCGTGGAGGAGGGATGATGCGGGTGACGGTCGTGGGCGCGGGGGCCATCGGTACGCTTATCGCCACCTGGTTGCGGAGGGCCGGGGCCGAGGTGACGCTGGTCGCGCGGGCCGCGTATCGGGACGCGCTGGCCCGGACGCCCCTGGAGGTCCTCTTGCAGAACGGGGAGGTGCTCCGCGCGTCCGTCCATGTGGTGGATGAGGGGGATCTGGGCCCCACGGCGGAGGAGACGGATGTTTTGGTGATAACGGTGAAGGCGTATGACACGGCCCCCCTGGCGGATGCGTTGCGCGGGCTCTCCCGTCCCCCCTATGTTCTCACCCTGCAGAACGGTGTGGGGAACGAGGAGGCTTTTGCCTCCGCGGTGGGGGAGGATCGGGTCCTCTCCGGTGCGCTGACGACGCCCGTCCACGTGATGCAGCCGGGCCGGGTGCGTGTGGCCCGGCCGTCCTTCAAGGTGGGGTTGGCGCCGGTGCGCGCGACCCAGGAGGCGCTTGCCCGCCTGCGCTATGTGGGGGATGCTCTGGCCGCCGGGGGATTTCGCGTGCGGTACGCCTCCGATTATCGGGGGCTCAAGTGGAGCAAGTTGCTCATGAACATGACCGCGAACGCCCAATCGGCCCTTTTGGGGTGGACTCCGGCGCGCGTGTTCGCCCACCCTCTGGCCGGGAGGTTGGAGGTTTACGCCTGGAAGGAGGCGTTGGAGGTGATGGCCGCGCTGCACATTTCTGCCATACCCTGCGGGGGATACCCCCTGCCCCTTGCCCTTCCCCTGGTGCGTCGTCTGCCTGCTTCCTGGGTCCGACCGTTGATGGGGCGTTTTGCCGCGGGGGGACGGGGGGAGAAGATGCCGTCGCTGTACCTGGATTTGGAGCGGGGCCGTCGGCGGACGGAGGCGCCCTGGTTGAACGGGGCCGTCGCGCGGGCCGCCGCGAGGGTGGGCGTACCCGCCCGGGTGAACGGGACCTTGGAGCGGTTGGTCGAGGAGGTGGCCCGGGGCGTCACGGACCGGGAGATGTTCCGCGGTCGGCCGGAGCGGATTTGGGCTGCGGTGCAGGGGGGGTAAGGTGTCCAGGACGGTTTGGGGATACGCGCTGGTGGCGCTGGCCGCGCTGTGTTGGGCGACCATCGGGATTTTCTACACGGCCGCGGTGAAGGGGTTCGGCCTTGCGCCGTTGACGGTGGCCGCGTATCGGGCGCTGGTCGCGGGGATCATTCTGGGTGTTGCTCTGTTGCCCCGAGGCTGGGTGTGGTTCCACGTTCGCCGGGAGCATATTCCCCTCTTCCTGGCATATGTCCTTTTCGGCATCGTGGTTTTCTACGCGGTGTACGTGTACGCGGTGGCCTTGGTGGGCATGGCGGTGGCTGCGGTGTTACTGTATACCGCGCCCGCGTGGGTGGCCCTTATCGCCCGCCTCTTCCTCGGGGAGCCCCTGACTCGACGGGTGGTGATCGCGCTGGCGCTGACGTGGGTCGGGGTCATCCTCGTGGCCGAGGCTTTCGACCTTTCCCACCTGCGTCTCAACGCGTGGGGGTTCATTGCGGGGTTGCTTTCCGGTTTCACCTATGGGTTATACAGTGTCTTCCAGAAGGTGGCCGTGCGCCACTATCGCCCCTGGACGGTCCAGTGGTATGGGTTGTTCCTCGGGGGATTCATCCTGGCGGCGACGCAGCCCCCTGCCCGCTTTCTGGCGCCGTTGCACCGTCCGGAGGTGTGGCTTTGGCTCATCGGGCTGGCGCTTATTCCCACCTTGGGTGGGGGATTGGCCTACAGTGTGGGGGTCCAATGGATTCCGGTGAGTGTGGCGAGTATCGTGGCCACGTTGGAGCCGGTGGCCGCGACGTTTTTGGGTTACGTGGTGCTGGGGGAGCGTTTGCACCCGGCCCAATGGGTGGGGGGCGCCTTCATCCTCGTGGCCGTATGGCTCCTGCGCCCCCGTGCTACGTGATACGTGATGCGTGATGCGTGATGCGTGATACGTGATGCGTAATTCGTAATGCGTAATTTGGGCAGGAGAGTTGGCGCCGTAGGGCCAAGCTTGTCTTCGAGTTACGCATTACGCATCACGAATTATGTTACCAAGCCGAGATCGTCCAGAAGCGCCAACACACTCAGCACGCTATCCGGTTACTCGTCACTCGTTAGCCATCATTACACCGGAAGGTGGAAGGGTGGGGGGCCGGCCTTGGTTCGGCCGTGCAAGCGTACCCGCAGGGCCCAGCGTACGGCCTCTTGATCACTCCAGGGGTACTCCACCGTGCCGAAGCACATACTCCGCTCGTGTCCCTTGCCGAAGACGGCCACAATGTCCCCCGGTTCGGCCAGGTGTACCGCGTGGAGGATGGCCTCCTGGCGGTCGGGGATGCGCCAGAAGGTGCGGCCCTCGATCCCTCCGCCGTCACGCACCCCCCGGCTCATCTCCTCCAGAATGGCCTCGAGGGACTCGGTGCGAGGGTCCTCTGCCGTGAGCACGACCAGGTCGGCCAGCTCGGCCCCGATCTTCCCCATGAGATACCGTTTGGCCACATCACGCAACCCCGCGCTTCCGAACACGGCGATCACGCGCCCCGAAGTCAGGGCGCGCAGCGTGCGGAGGGCTCGTTCCAGGGCCACGGGCGAATGGGCAAAATCGACGACGGCCAGGAAATCCTGCCCCTCGTCGATGCGCTCCAGCCGTCCTTCGATGCC
>WGAA01000148.1 GCA_015489285.1 Anaerolineae bacterium
ATCGTCTGTGAGCACCTCATCCATCACCACCGTTTCCTCGACCATGGTGCTTTCTCCTTATCGAGAGTGTTCGGAAACTGGCGTTTCCCGGCCAGACGACATCATCGGTCATGCGTCAGGCGCCGGTAAGAACGTCGGCACTGCTGGCGCAAACGTGATGCGTGATTCGTAATGCGTAATTTGGGCAAGGAGAGTTGGCACTGTAGGGTCAATCTTGTCTTCGCGCCAACCCTTTTAATCGTTAATCGTCAATCGTTAATCGTTGTCTTTCCGCGCTAGGCAGTTACTCGTCACTCGTTACCCATAGGCCTTCGCTATGATGACGTTACGCCGAGAGAATTCCAAGTTTCCGAACGCTTTCCTTATCGGGAAAGAGGTCGCCGTACGACAGCGTCTTACCACCTTATTCTATCATAATCGTAGGGGAAAAAGTAAGCCGGGCGACGTTCTCTGAAGAGGGGACCCAGCGCGAGGCCGGCGACGAAGCCGCCCACGTGAGCCCACCAGGCCACTCCCCCGTACTGGAACGCACCCGACGCGTTCGCGGCCAGGGAGAGGAGCCCGTTCAGGTATTGGCTGATGAACCAGTATCCCAGGGCAATCACCGCGGGTACGTCGATAATGTAGAGGAAGAAGAAGAGGGGAATGCCCAGGAACACCTTTCCCCGAGGGAAGAAGAGCATGTACGCGCCCAGGACGCCGGAGATGGCTCCGCTGGCACCGATGAGGGGAACGGTGGACGTCGGTGTCATTGCCGCTTGCACGAGTGCGGCAATGACGCCCGAGATAAGGTAGAAGAGCAAATACCGCCCGTGCCCCATCTGATCTTCCACGTTGTCCCCGAAGATCCACAGGTAAATCATGTTGCCGATGATGTGGTACCACCCGCCGTGCAGGAACTGGCTGGTGATCAGGGTGAGCAGCACGGCCGGGTTCTGCTGCCAGTGCCACAGTTGGGCGGGGACGACGCCGTATCTGTGGAAGAGGAGCGTTACCCGTCGCCCGTAGCTCAACTCGATGAGGAAGACGAGAACGTTGAGCGCGATGAGCGTGTACGTTATCCAGGGAAAACGTCGACGCGGAACGGAATCGCCGAGCGGAATCATTTATGCCCTCCCGAGTTCGAATGCCGTGAGTCGTAGGGGGCCGGGATGTACTGGACCGAAGGGCGCCGCTGGCCCGGTTGACGATAGAGGGCCATGAGCTGGTAGACCTCGCGGGGCATGTCCGTGGAAACGTTCAAGCCCAGGGAACGGGCCTCCTCCACGGAGATGGGGTAATCGTGGGTCCACACGCCCGTGCTCAGGGTATCCGCCAGTTTTCGGGCCAGCTCCTCGGACCCACCCCGCCCGGTCACCAGGTGATACACCGTATCCCACACCTGCTTCAGGGCTTTCTTGGCCACGTCGGCCATGATCAACGTCTGATCGTCCACTTCGTTGATGTCCTTCTGTTCCAGGACTTTGACGATGGAGGCCGCAGGGTATTGTCCCAATTGAGGGTCCACCGGTCCCAAAACCGCGTTTTCGTCCATGACGATCTCATCCGCGGCCAGGGAGATGAGGGTCCCCCCGGACATGGCGTAGTGGGGGACGAAGACGGTGACCTTCCCCTTGTGCTTCATCAGGGCTTCCGCGATCTGTTCCGCGGCCAGGACGAGGCCCCCGGGCGTGTGCAGGATGAAGTCGATGGGCATGTCGTCCGGGGTGAGGCGAATGGCCCGCAGGACCTGTTCGCTGTCCTCGATGTCGATGTAGCGGGATACGGGGAATCCCAGGAAGGACATGGTTTCCTGACGGTGGATCATGGTGATGACCCGGGACTTCCGTCGCCGCTCCATTTGACGCATGACCCGTTGCCGGGCCGCTTCCAACCAACGCTGTTGTAGCATGGGTTGGATAGATGCCAATAGGACGAGTAGCCAGAATAGGGACCACAAGGAGTTGGCATCCATGTAACGTTCCCTCCTTTCGTTGGTTATGTTTCGTCCGTCCAGCGCCCCTCTTCTGCCAGAAGTTGGCGGAGACGACGGATTTCCGCGTGGAGGGCTTGCTCACGCCGGACCATCTCCTCTTCCAGGCGGAAGAGTTCCTCTTGCAGGTGGACGACCTGTTCCCGCAGGTAGAAGGCGACTTCGATGCCTGCGGTGTTCAGCCCCAGGACCTCCCGCCATTCCCGGATGCGCCGCAAGGTGCGCACGTCGTTGAGGGAGTACCCCATCCCCCCGCCGGGCATGAGTTTGGGGCGAATCCAGCCCCGGGCCTCCGCGTATCGCACCGTCGCGGGGGAAACCCCGGCCAGTAGGGCCGCGATGCGACGGGAGAACCGGGGTATGTCCTCCGCGTATTCCGGGTTGTACCATCCCCAGGGTCGTATGCGTGCCAGCGCTGTTTTCCTGCTCATCGTTTACCCACCCGTCCTTCCTCGTCGACGTGCCAGATCCCGTAGCTGTTCGAAGAGTCGTCTCTCCTCCGGTGTCAGGTCGGTGGGGATGCGGACGACGATTTCCGCGTACATATCCCCCCGTTCGTCCGGCTTCTTCAGCTTGGGCATTCCCTTGCCCCTCAGGCGGAACAGTTTGCCGTTCTGGGTCCCCGGTGGGATCTTGAGGAGAATGCGCTTCCCCTCGATGGTGGGCACCTCCACCTCCCCGCCGAGGACCGCGGTGTACAGGTCCACGGGGACTTTGACGTAAAGGTCGTCTCCCCGACGCTCGAACAGGGGGTGGGGGACGACTTCGACCCGTAAGTACAGGTCGCCGGGTTCCCCACCGGCCACGCCGGGCATGCCCTCACCGCGCACGCGAATCCGTTTCCCCGTGTCGATGCCGCGCGGGATGCGGACCTCCAGGGTGGAGCCGTCCTCCCGGCGGAGGCGACGGGTGCTTCCGTGGAAGGCTTCTTCCAGGGTGATCTGGATGGGTTGTTCGATGTCCCGCCCTCGACGAGGACGGGGCCGGTATTGGGCGCGCGTGCGCGTCGGGCCGCCCCCGAAGATCTGTTCGAAGAAGTCGGAGAACCCTCCGAAGCCGCCGAAGAGGTCTCCCAGATCTTCGGGACCGACGTATTCCACGTGGACGCCCCCTGGCCCGGCCGCGCCACCCGTGGCCCAACGCCCCCAGTCGAATTGGCCGCCGGGCCGACCGGCCCGTTGCCACGCCTCGTACTGCTGGCGCATCTGATCGTACTTCTTGCGCTTCTCCGGGTCCGAGAGGACCTCATACGCCTCGTTGATTTCCTTGAAGCGTTCCTCCGCTTGGGGGTCGTTGGGGTTCACGTCCGGGTGATGCTTGCGGGCCAGACGGCGGAACGCGCTCTTGATTTCCTTTTCCGTCGCGTTGGGACTCACCCCGAGAATCTTGTAGTAGTCCTTGAATTCCATGGGCTATCCCCGCTTTTCCCCGGCCACGCGAACGCGAGCCGGTCGGATGAGTTTGTCCTTATACATGTACCCGGCCTGCACCTCTTCGACAACGGTGCCGGGCGGATATTCATCGGTCTCCACGACTTCGATGGCCTCGTGGATGAAGGGATCGAAGGGCTGTCCTACGCTGTGGATGCGTTTGACCCCTTCCCGCTCCAGGGTGCGCAGGAATTCCTGCAAGGTCATTTCCACCCCCTGACGCAGGACTTCGGGGTCGCTTTGGCTGTGTTTGAGGACCATTTCCAGGTGGTCGATGACGGGAAGGATGTTGCGCAGGAAGCGCAATTTCTCCTGTTCCGCTTCGTCCGCGAAGCGCTTTTCCACGCGCTTGCGCATGTTTTCCATCTCTGCGGCCGTGCGCAGGTATTTGTCCTTGTACTCGGCCGCTTCGGCTCGGGCTTTCTCCAGCTCCTCTTTCAAGGTTTCTATCTCCTCCAGCAAGGCGTTGATGTCTACGGTCTCTTCTTGGGTCGTCACGTCCTCCTGGGACGCTGCGGCGGAGGCTTCTTCCTCTCCCTTGGGTTCCGGGGGCGTTGCCGCCTGTTCGCCTTTGGGGGAGGCGGCGTTCGTCGCGGCCTCCGGGGCCTGCGGGCTCGCCTCCTCCGGTGCGTCCTGAGGGCGATCTTCGCGTTCGTCTTCGGCTTTGCGAACCGGCACTTTGACCCGTTTGCGCGGCATGGGCTACCCTCCCTCGTTCGGGTGTTCACTTCCGTTCACTTTAGATTACTCCACAACGCGCAAGAAGCACATATGTGCAGCGTTAGCATTGTATTAGAGAATGGGTGTCAGGTTCGGGCTTGAGCCCGTTCGAGCATCTGTTTGGCAATCGCGTTGTGTCGTCGGATGATGGGGACGATGTCGAAGTGGGTGAATTGTCCCTCCTCTACGATGACTTTGCCGTTGATCACGCTGAGGTCGACGGTCTGCGGCGTGCAGAAGACGAGCGCGGCTACGGGGTCGTGGAGCGCGCCCGCGTAGTCCAGCCGCTCCAGCCGGAAGCCGATGAAGTCCGCGGCCATGTTCGGGGCCAGACGGCCGATGTCATCCCGGCCGAGGACACGCGCGCCTCCGACGGTGGCCAGCTCCAGCGCCTCCCACGCGGTGAGCCCCGCAGGGTTGCCCGTGACCCGCTGGAGGAGGAGGGCCTGACGGGCTTCCGCGAGCATGTGGGAGCTGTCGTTGCTGGCCGAGCCGTCGACGCCGAGCCCCACGGGAACGCCCGCGTCCACGTACTTGCGCACCGGTGCAATGCCCGACGCAAGCCGCATGTTGGAGTTGGGACAGTGGGCCACGCCGGTCCCCGTGCGCGCGAGGAGCGCGATCTCCGTGTCGTTCACGTGGACTCCGTGGGCGAACCACACGTCTTCCCCCACCCATCCCAGGCTTTCCGCGTACTCCACGGGACGCATGCCGAACTGCTCCAGGCAGAACCGTTCCTCGTCCAGGGTTTCCGCGAGGTGGGTGTGGCAGTGGACGCCGTAGGTGCGGGCCAGTTCGCACGATTCCCGCATGAGGTCGGGGGTGACGGAGAAGGGGGAGCAGGGCGCGACGACGATGCGGATCATGGCGAAGCGGTTGGGGTCGTGGAAGGTTTCGATGACCCGTTGCGTGTCCTTGAGGATCTGCGCCTCTTCCTCCACCACCCGGTCCGGGGGAAGCCCTCCTTTGGATTCGCCCAGGGACATGCTCCCCCGGCTGGCGTGGAAGCGGATGCCGATCTCCCGCGCGGCGTAGATGGTGTGGTCCAGTTTGACGTCGTTGGGGTAGATGTAGAGGTGGTCGCTGGTGGTCGTGCAGCCGGACATGATGAGTTCGGCCATGCCCACGAGCGCGCTGACGTAGGCTCCTTCGCCGGTCAGCTCGGCCCAGATGGGATACAGGGTCTTCAGCCAGTGGAAGAGGTCCGCGTTCTGGGCCGCGGGGACGGCCCGCGTGAGGGTCTGGTAGAGGTGGTGATGGGTGTTGACGAGGCCGGGGAGGACGATCATGCCTCGGGCGTTGATAATTTTGTCCGCCTCCTTGGGGAGTTCGTCGGTCGGCCCGACCTGTTGAATGACGTTATCTTGGACGAAGATGGCCCCATCCTCGATGAGACGCTTTTCCGGGTCCGGATCCATGGTGATGAGCAGATCCGCGTGTCGCAGCAACAAAGTCGTCATGGGTTTACCCTCCCTGGTTTCTGAGCCCCAGATTTGGGAAGCCTGAGGTTCTTGCGTGTTTGCTCCGGTTTCAGTATATCAGAAGAACACGGGGACTCAAAGCCTTTGCGCTCGAGGACTGGATTACGGCGGGCGGCGGGCGCCGGGAGGCGCTGCGGTCCAGACTTCCGAAGTCCGCGCGACTTCGGAAGTCCGGGGGACCTCGGCCTGAAGACGTGATGCGTAATGCGTAACGTCATACGTCAGGCGTCATGCGTCGGGCGCCGGTGAGGACGTTGGCACAGCAAACGCGACTTGGCCTGACGACGTAATCCGTAATGCGTGATGCGTAATTTGGGTGAATGGGTTGACGCTGTGGGGTCAACCTTGTCTTCGCGCCATCCTTCCGTTCGTCGTTGGTCGTTGGTCGGTCGTCATCCGTCATCCGTCATGCGTCAGGCGCTAGGGGGGGAGTCGGCGCGGTTAGCGCATCCTGGCTTGAAATGCGTAATGCGTGATTCGTAATGCGTAACTTGAAGACAAGCTCGGCTCTGTGGCGAGAACCTTGCTGCCACGCCAACCAATTACTCGTTACTCCGTTACTCGTTACTGACGTTGGTGCTGTAGGGCCAATCTTGTCTTTGCGCCAGTCCCTTAATCG
>WGAA01000149.1 GCA_015489285.1 Anaerolineae bacterium
CACATGCGGTATAATCCGGTCTAGGACGGTCTATACCACATTGGGGCGGGCACATGTTTTCTTTGCCACCGGTACGCCGGGACAGCGCAGAACCTCTGTACTTGCAGATCCGCAACTCGCTGTTGCAGGCCATTCGTGATGGCCACCTCAAACCGGACCAGCGGGTCCCTTCCGAGCGCGAGCTGAGCGAAATGACCGGCGTCAGCCGCATGACCGTCCGGCAGGCGCTACAAAGCCTCATCGCCGAAGGTGTCCTCTACACGGTCCCCGGTAAAGGGACCTTTGTCTCCTGTGGGCCGAAGATCGAGCAAAACCTGCAACGCCTATCCGGTTTCACCGAGGAAGTTCGCGCTCAAGGGTTCACCCCGGGCAGTCGTGTCCTTTCCGTGGAGCGCATCGGCGCGGACGAGCAGGTGGCGGCAGCCCTTGACCTCCCTCCGGATACTCCCGTCATTCGCATTGCTCGTCAGCGCCTGGTGGACGATGTTCCCGTCGCCATCGAGAAGGCGTATTTGGAGGCGGAACGCTTTCCCGGGCTGGAATCCATTGACTGGGAAACCCACTCCCTATACCAGGTTCTCCTGACCCGCTACCACATCGTTCTCGTCCAAGCCCGCCAGTTTATCGAAGCCCAGGAAGCCAACCGCTACGTGGCCGAACTCCTCGGCATCGAGCGGGGTAAACCCATTTTGGCCATGGAGCGGGTAACATACACGACAGACAATCAACCGGTGGAATACGTGCGCTCCTTCTACCGAGCCGACCGGTTCCGGCTCAAGGTGGTCCTTTCGGTGGACGGTCACACGGCCACCGGAGCAGTGGCCAACGTGTATCGCCTGCCCGGTCAGAGGTGATGGGAAAGTGCCGCCGGAATTCGGACTGGACCGTTTGGCCGTGGACCCGCCTCCCTTTTTGCGGGAAGGGCCTGTTGGTGTGGTGACCAACGCGGCCGCGACGACCGCCGACTTGCGGACGGCCGTGGAGGTCCTTCTCGGCTCGGGCGTAGAGGTCGCGATCATCTTTGCGCCGGAACATGGGTTCACCACCGGGGTGCCCGCGGGGGAGCGGGTGGATCATCAGGTGGACCCGTTGACGGGGGTACCGATTTACAGCTTGTACGGCGAACGGTTTGCCCCTCCGGTAGAGATGCTGGATGGCTTAACAAGGATCATCGTGGATTTGCCCGACGTGGGCGCGCGGTTCTACACGTACGTGAGCACCCTGGTTCACGTCCTGCGTGCAGCGGCTCAAGCCGGTGTGCCCGTTCTCGTCCTGGACCGCGCGAACCCCATCGACGGGGTGAGTGTGGAGGGGCCCATTCTTCAGGAGGGGTACACCTCCTTCGTGGGCATGCTCCCCGTGCCCGTGCGGCATGGGATGACGGTGGGGGAGCTCGCCCGCTTCGCCAACGACGTGCTGGATATCGGCGCTTCTTTGGACGTCATTCCGGTTCGGAAGTGGCGACGGAGAGAAATGGCCGACGCGTGGGGGCGTCCTTGGGTGCCGCCGTCGCCCAACATGCCCCACGTGGAAACGGCCCTCCTCTACCCGGGAATGTGCCTGGTGGAGGGGACGAACCTTTCTGAGGGGCGAGGCACCCCCTATCCCTTCTCCGTCGTTGGCGCACCGTGGGTCGACGGACACGTGTTGGCCCACCACCTGAACGCTTTGGGACTGTTCGGTGTCCGATTTCGACCGGTGTCCTTCCTTCCCTGTGCGGGAAAGTACGCGGGGGAACGGTGTCAAGGCGTCCAGGTACACGTCACCGATAGAGCGCAGTTTCGGCCGGTGCGCACGGGTATTGCAATACTGACGACCGTGCGGGCTCTGTACCCGGAGTCATTTACCTTCCCGGCCTCGGGGACAAAGGAGGACCTCCGGCCTTTCGATCGCCTTATCGGAAACGGGAAGGTCCGAGCGCAGATTGAAGCAGGGGTTCCTTATGAGGAGATTGTAGCGCCCTGGCACGAGGAGGAGATGGCCTTTCGGCAACAGCGGCGCGATTACCTGTTCGAGGAGGCTTGACGCACTCGTGGAAGATTTTGTCATCGGTGTGGACGGCGGAATGAGCAAAACGGCCGCCGTCGTCCTGGACAAAAGGGGACGGATTCTCGGCCGAGGGGCCGGAGGGCCGGCAAATCCCTATGTGGTTGGGTGGGAAGGTGCGGAACGGGCGATAGAGGAAAGCATTGCACGAGCCACCCGAGCAGCTCACGTGGAACCTTATCAAGCCAAAGCCATGATGTGGGCCGTGGGCGGGGTCGAGCGGCCCGGTGAGCGGGCCCGGATTTTGGCCTTTGCCGCACGCCGGTGGCCCCACGTCCCCGTCCTGGTGGAGAACGATGCCCTCGCCGCGCTGGTGGGGGGATTGGGGAAAGCCCAGGGGATCGTCCTCATCGCGGGGACGGGAATGATCGCCTACGGCGTCGATGAGCGCGGGCAGCGGGCCCGGGCCGGCGGCCGGGGATATCACCTGGATCG
>WGAA01000150.1 GCA_015489285.1 Anaerolineae bacterium
ACGCCCGTTACGACGTGACCGTGCCCAGCCGCTGCTACACCTGGCTGTACCTGCACTTTGGGCTGGTGCCCCTGCCCACGCCCACCCCAACGCCCACGCCCACGGCCACGTGGACCCCGACACCGACACCCACGCCGACCACGGGCACGGTGGAGGGAGTGGTGTGGTCGGACACGAACCGGGATGGAGAACGCCAGCCGGATGAGCCGGGCATCCCGGGTATCACCCTCCGGTTGAGCGAGGCGACAGGGCTCCAGGCCCTTGCCGAGTGGGAGACGACCACGGATGGGGAGGGGCACTACCGCTTCGATGCCATTCCGCCCGGGGAGTACACCCTGACCGTGGAGGGGGGCGGCATCTACCCGACCACCGCGGCCTCGGTGACGGTGCGGGTCGGGGCGAACACGGTAGTGGAGCAGGATTTCGGCCTGTACGTGCTGGGCCGCCACCTGTACGTGCCCTACGTGGAGCGCTAGGTTGAACTTCCGTGGCCCGATGGTCGCCCGACCATCGGGCCATCTCCTACCTCCCGTCTAAGTCCGTAATCCTCGCACCCTCTCCTCGCTTTGTGTCCTTCCCCACGCCGATCAGGTCCTAATGACCTCCCGTGATCACCCCGTTTCATCCGTTCTTCCCCGTTCTGAGATACCTGAAAGATACCCCTCTGCTACCTTTAAGAAGGACACAACACGCCCCTCGCCGAAACCAACGTGATACAACGGTTCCACCGGGGCCGTTCCGGCAGGGGCGAGGAGACACAGGCCATGTGACAAAAGGAGCTTCGAAAGGAGCCGTCTATGCACAAACGACTTTGGTTGTTCGTCCCCGGATTTCTCTTCCTTCTCACCGCGGTGGTGCTGGCCCAGACCTCCGGCGGGGTGACACTCCCCTGGTGGACCTTTGATGGGGGTGGAGGGAGGCTGAGCGGAAACGCCTTCACGCTGGAGGGCACCATAGGGCAGCCGGACGCCGGGACGCTCACCGGACGGTCGTATACCCTGTACGGTGGCTTCTGGGCTCCCTCGGTACCGGGCACGCCACCGCCCTCGGGGTGCCCCGACACCTACGAGCCCAACGACAGCTTTCGTCAGGCCAAACCCATCAGGCCCGGCACCACCGTTCACGCCTACATCTGCACCGAGGGCGAGCAGGACTACTACGCGTTCACCGTGGGGGCAGCGCAAAACATCACCGTCCTCTTGAGGGATATTCCCTCGGGGCAGGACTACGACCTCTACCTGGCCGACCCGGGTGAGACTCAGGTGGCAAGCTCCAATCGGTCGGGGAACGCGGACGAGCGCATCGATTACACATCTACAACAGGGGGCACCTACTACGTCGTCGTCACCGGGTACAGCGGTCACAGCACGACGCAAGCCTATACCCTGAACGTAAACGTACAGGGCCCCCGGTATCGCATGTATGTGCCTGTTGTGGGGAAGAAGAAATGACCGGGGGAGGACCCAAGTTTCTCTCCCTCCAATCTCGACAAAACGAAAGGAGTATCCCTATGCTGAAGAGAAAAGGACTCCCTCTCATTCTCATAGGCGTCATCGTAGGGCTTTTCGTCGTCATCGCTTGGACATCCCGGGTGCAACCAGCGCAAGCACAACCCCTCGCGCCCGAAAGTCAAACCATCGTCCCTGCGGCCGTGGGCACGGCCTTCACCTATCAGGGCCGATTGTTGGGCAGTGGGGGAGAACCCGTGGACGGCGTCCCCTGCCGCTTCATCTTCACCCTGTGGGATGCGGAGACGGGCGGAAACAACCTGGGAGGCGTGGACGAGGTGGTCGTGCCCCAAAACGGGTACTTTTCTGTGGAGATCGACTTCGGCCAGAACGTGTTCACCGGCGACCCGCGCTGGATGGGCGTGCGGGTGCGGTGCCCTGAGCCCCAAGGGTCGTGGGAGGAATTACAGGGGCGCATTCCCATCCGACCGGCGCCGTACGCCATGTTTGCCCAGCAGGCGAGAACCCTCCTCCCGGGCGCGGTTATTAGGGATATGAGCGGGACCAAGGTGGGGCTTTACGCCCAAAGCGGCATGGACTGGACCCCGCCCCTTTTCATCGCCACCAAGGTCGGAGGGGTTTGGGGGGATTCGCAATCGAACGATGGTGTTATCGGCACATCACGGCATGGGAACGGGCTGTACGGGTACTCGGAGACGGGGAAGGCCTTGTACGCGGACGGTGACGCCCATGTGGAAGGCGCTCTGACCTGGAAAGCGAAAACCAGTTATCTCTCCCTGACCGCCGCGGCTTTCCGCCCCTCCGAAGCAAGCCTGACGTACGAGAACCTCGGTTACTATTTGCGAAACATGGGGGCCCGCACCGCCTTCTGGTTTGCCCCCGTCCAATTGCCCCAGGGCGCCGAGCTCAAACAACTCGTTGTCTGCTGGAAGGACGGCTCGGATGAAGACGCTTCCGCGGGATTGGTGCGGCGTCGTTTGGGGAATGCGCCCTTGGCCGAACCGTCACCGGAAACCATAGCCGGCGTGGTATCCCGAGGAAGTCGCCATACCGTGATCGAGGGGTGTGAGGTCGACGACACCATCGCTGCCCCCCTGGTGGATAACGATCAGTACGGGTACTACCTGTACCTGCAACTGCCGCCCCATACCGGTGGAAACGTGATGGAATTTTACGGTGTGCAAATCCAGTACGAGGTGGAAGCCCCCTACTGACGGGGCGTCCTTCCTCCCAAAACGCTAAAGTGAGGTCTACCATGTGGAGCAGGAAAACCGTTCCACACATCGCCTGGATTCTTGGCCTTGTCCTCCTGGGGCTCCTGGTGATGCCCCAGGAGGCGGCTGCCGGACGGACGGATTCCTTCTCGGACCGGGAGTTCGTCCGTAACGGTGGCTTCGACGTGAAGTTCGACGATTGGGGCATGGGCGGCCAAATAGGTTGGCTGGAAACGCAGAACGTGGGGGTAAGCACGGACCCGGTCCTGGTCATCGTGCAGATGGGTGGGCAAGGCACCCAGTACGCCTGGCAGCAGATTTACCTGCCCACGCGCGTGAGCGGTGGCGCCCTCTCCTTCGATTACCGCCTGAACACAGTCAATCCAGGCAGCGTGGGCACCTTCGCGGCCGGCATCCTGGCCTCCGACGGGAAGCAAACCACCCCGCTCATGCAGTGGACGCTGCTGAGCAACGTCAGCGGCGATACAGGGTGGCGCACGTTCCAACATACCTTCACCGCTCAGGAAGTGAGCAAACTCCAGGCCGCGCGCGACGCGGGTCAGTTCGTTTACCTCATCCTGCAGGTGTGGTCCAACCTGGAATACAACGCCTACGTGGACAACGTCTCTCTCAAACTGAGTGGCGAAATGGTCTACCCCGACCTTGCCGGTCGCCTCGCCTTCGGCCACATAACGAACCAGAACCGCCGCAGCATCGTTATCGTGAATCCAGACCGCAGCGGCCGCCGCACGGTGTGGACGTCCCCCGGCGACCGGGGCAAGTTCTACGGCCTGGCCTGGAGCCCGGGCGGCAAGGAGATTGCCTTTGCCAGCGGCCACGAGTTCCCCTACTCCCCGTTCCAGACGGACATCTTCAGCGTGCGCGTGAGCGACGGTCGGGTGCGCCGCCTGACCAACCCGCCCGGCCGTCAGGAAATCCAGGACGGAGGCTACGGCAAGGGCACGGTGACGGGGCGCATCGTCAACAACTTTGGCCCGGTGACCACCTTCATGGTCTATGTCCAGGGAGCGGACCAACCTCTGGCCGGCATCAACCCGGGCGGGCGAGGGGATACCGTATCGTTCACGATACCCAACGTGGCCGACCTGGGGGCGGGCGTGGGGCAGTACATGGTCTTCATCTGGAGCGGGCAGGTGGACAGCAACGAGGACGGGGTGCCCGACAAGAACTGTCCCACCGGGATTACCCGGGCGAACGTGCTCATCGACGTGAGCGCGGGCCAGACGGCGGACGTGGGCACGGTCCAGTTCAACGGCGATTCATCCTGCCTGCAGTACGAGGCCAGCGCTCCTGTGTGGCGACCCGACGGCAGCCGGGTGGGCTTCACCCTCGACGGTGTGCCCACGAGCGTGGATCTGGAGGGCAACCTGGGGACGCCCTTTTCCCCGGGCGGTACAGGGGTGTTGCAGTATGCCTGGTCGCCCACCGGGGATGGCACCATCCTCTACACGGGCATGAATGGTCTCTATCGCACCACCGAGGGAGGCGGCCAGGGCACACTTCTGCTGGCAGGAGGCTTTGGCGGCTCGGCCAAGCCAAAAGACTTCGACTGGTTGCCGGATGGTTCCGGCATTGTCTACACGGACGGCCTGAACCTCTATCTCTACCGGTTCAACAGCCAGGAGCCCATTCAATTGACCGCGCTCAACCTCTACGAGCACACAGAGCTGGTTCCCTTTGGCAGTCCCGTGCGTTCGCCTGCGGTGTCTCCGGACGGCAAGTACGTGGCCTTCGAGCGCCGCGGGCCGGGTAACCTCGGGCGCACCGTTTGGGTGCTGAACCTGGAGAACCTGACCGAGATGTGGCCGGTAACCACGGACAACCGT
>WGAA01000151.1 GCA_015489285.1 Anaerolineae bacterium
AGGGTCATGTTCATGAGCACCCAGGAGGAGACCACCACCAGGGCGACGACGACGAGACCTCCCACGATGTACAACGCTTTGCGCCACCGGGATACACGTTCCATTGTGTATCACGCTCCTTCATTAAGTGCTGGACGGCTCATGGGTGACCAATAAGGTGCCCCTTCTCTCAGGGTAAATCCTCTCTATGTATTGTAACAGGTCAAAGGGCCGGGATCTAGACGCCGTTTGGATGATTTCGCGGGTGATTTGTGCGCCTACTAAAGGCAGGAGAGTCCTCATAGAGGGCGGTGCGAAAGAGGAAAACCCCTATATCTAGTATTCTAACCCAGGAGAGTACCTACATGTAGTATGAGGCTTTTGCAAATTCGGCGTGGAGGAGAAGAGGCGGGAATGTGCGGGGAGACGGGGGAAAGGAGTCACTCAAACGGACTAGTCCGACCGGGTGACGCGTGTTCCCGTAGCCATAGAGCCGCCTCGACCCGGCTGCGCACGTGGAGTTTCTCGAGGATGCGCCGTAGGTGGGTGCGCACCGTGTTCTCTGAGATGACCAGGCGGGCCGCGATCTCCCGGTTGGTCAACCCCAGGGCGACCAGTTCCAACACCTGGCGCTCCCGCGGGGTGAGCACGTCCAGCCCGTTCGTCTCCCCGTCCTCCCTCTCCTCCCGAGGGTGGGGGGCCGCCGGGGCGTCGTCCTCGTTCCGCCGCTCGCGCGCTTTGGCCAACGTGGCGAATTCCTCCAGCAGCTTGGGGGCCAACGCGGGGGGAATGATGGCCTCCCCCTGGGCCACCCGGCGGATGGCCTGGGCCAGATCATGGCCCGAGGTGGTCCCCTTGAGCAGGTACCCCCGGGCCCCTGCTTTGAAGGCTTCCAGCAGGTCCTCGTCCGCCTCGGAGACGGTGAGCATGATGATGCGCGCCTGGGGATCCTGTGCGATGATGCGTTTGGTCACCTCCAGCCCGTCCATGTGGGGCATCTTGATGTCCACCAGGATGACGTCCGGGCGCAGGGTGGGGAGGGCCCGGAGCGCCTCCTCCCCGCGGGCAAAGGCGCCCACGACGACGATGTCCGGGTTGCGTTCCAAATAGGCCTGAAGCGCCTCGCGGAAGAGACGGTGGTCATCCACAAGGACGACGCGTATCGGTTCACCCATAACGTGCAACCTCCTCCAGAAGGTGGGCCACCCCGTTCAAGGGCAGATGAACCCGGATTTGTGTCCCCTTGCCCGGGGCAGAGGTGATGTGGAAGGTTCCGCCCAGGCGTTCCGCGCGTTCCCGCATAATGCGGAGGCCGAAGTGGTCCTGGCCGGACACGGATTCGAGGGAGAAGCCTTGCCCGTCGTCTTCCACGAGGAGGTCGACCCCGTGGGCCTGCACGTGAAGTTCGACCCGCACGTGACGGGCGCGCGCGTGTTTGCGCACGTTGGTCAGCGCCTCCTGGACGATGCGGAAGACTTCCACTTCCACGATGGGCGGGATGGGCACCTCCTTGTCCGTGACCTTGTACTCCACGTCCAAGCCGGTGCGACGGCGAAATTCCACGATCCACGCGCCGACCGCGGGCACAAGGCGCTGACTGGGGCCCTGACGGAGGGCCAGGATCGATTCCCGCACGTCGTATACGGCCTCGCGCACGATGTGCTGCATCGCGTCGATGTCCTTGCGCACCCGTGGGGAGACGTCCTCCCCCAGGTCCTCGCTCAGCATTTCCAGCTTGAGGCTCAACCAGCCCAACGTCTGGGCGATGCTGTCGTGAAGCTCCCGGGAGATGCGCTGCCTTTCCTCCAGGACGGCCAGCTGGGCGATCTGTTCGTGATACTGGGCGTTCTGCACGGCCACGCCCACCTGATTCCCCACGCTGGTCAGGAACTGAACCGTCTCCTGGGTGAAGTGATGGGGATGGGTGTGGAAGAGGAGGATGAACCCCAACGTGCGCCTGCGGGAGCGCAGGGGGACGGCGACCGCGCTGCGGTAGCCCCCCTCGAGCAGACATTGGATAAGGGGGGATGCGAGAGGCGGGAGGGTTGCGGAGGCCAGGTCGGGGATGGAGACCGCGTCCGTGGTCGTGTGGACGAATTCTCGGATGGCCGTTTGCATCTCCTCCTCTTGCAAACACCGCCGTATTGTGGGCGGCAGGTCCATCATGGCGACGAATTCCATGTGCCGACCGGTGCACAGGCAGATGGTGCCCCCTTCGGCTTCCACCACCTCTTTCACCTGGTGCAGCACGTCGTTCAGCAGTCCATCCAGGGGTTTCGCTTCGCTGGCCGTCAGCGCGATGTTGGCGATGGCTTCCAGCTCCCGGGTACGCCGTTGGACCTGATCACGCAGGGCGTTCTGGTAGCGCACAATGCCCGCGACCATGTTGTTAAACGCGTTGGCCAGCGTCTCCAACTCATCGCCCGTGTGCACGTGGCAGCGGACATGATAGTCCCCCCGGGAGATGGCTTCGGCCGCGTCGGTCAACCGCTTGATGGGGGAGATGACCGTCTGCCGCATCTGGATGTACATGCCCCCCATGACCAGGACGATAATGGTGATGGCGCTGAGGACGAGGACCCAGCGGTTTTGGGCCAGGGCCCTGTCGGCCGCGTCCATAGGGACCATGACGCTCAGGCCGCCCCGAATATCGCCCACGTGATACCCCTGATCCGCGTGACATTGGAGACAGTAGGCGGTCGTGCGCAGGGGGATCATCAGGCGGTACATCCGTTTGCCGTTCACGTATTCGATGTGTTCTACGGGGTGGGGGTGCTTTTCGAACTCCTTGAGGACGTGGACTTCGAAGGGGTCGGGCGCGTTTTCCGGGTTGCGCAGGCGAAGGCTGGTGATGTGGAAATAATACAACCCTTTGTCCGCAGCCAGGTCGGAAAGCTCCTTCGTGACCATAGCCGGTGATTTCCGGTAGAACCCGTTGCGCACTTCCATGTACACCGGGCCGGGCCGGGTGGTCCAGACCCCGCCGTAAGAGGCTATCCACTCCCGTACCGTGAGCATGTTCGTCAGCAGGGCCTGGGCCTGGGTGTGCACCTGAGCGTGCATCTGATGGACCTGGAGGCGGTAGATGAGGCCGAAGAGGAGCAAGCTGGTCAGCCCGAGGATCATGCCCAAACGAAGGGTGATGCGTGCCCCCAGGCTGGAGGGTCCCCACCACAGGCGCTTCACCCGAGCCAGGAGGGGGGTACAACAGGAGGCCGATGTGGGTGTATTCACCACTGTTGCCGATTCCCTGAACATAGGTCACCTCGGCGTCTAACGTTCTCACATGGGGTACGGCAAAACGAACATACCACAGCCCAGGGCCCATGTCAAACGCCCCTGGAACCCTCCTGTGACGTCATGAGTAACGAGTAACGGAGTAACGAGTAATTGGTCGGCGTGGCAGCAAGGTTCTCGCCACAGAGCCGAGCTTGTCTTCGAGTTACGCATCACGAATCACGCATTACGAATTACGTCATCCTGCCGAGATGCGCCTACCGTGCCGACGCCCTTACCGGCGCCTGACGCATGACGCCTGACGGATGACGTCACTCATCACGTACCCTCAAGCCAGATTAAGAGGGGATTTGAGGACGGAGGTGGGTTGGGATAGAATAAGAAGCATGAGCCAATCATTTCCCAAAATCACCGAACAAATGATCCTCGACCGGGTGGGGGAACGGTCCTTCGCCCGGGGCAAGCGATACTTCGAAAACGGCGCCATCTTCGATGCC
>WGAA01000152.1 GCA_015489285.1 Anaerolineae bacterium
CCCCAGGGAGCCGAAAAGGTGCAGCGGACGCCAGGTGTACTGGGTGAGGAAGAGGACCGTGATGAGGTCGAAGAACCCCACAGCGAAACGCCCCACCCCGAACTTGGACCGTCCATACCGCCGCGGCCGATGGTGCACCTTGATCTCCGTCACCCGGAAGCCCCGCCAGTGGGCAAGGACCGCAATGTAACGGTACAACATGCCGTAAATGCGCACCTCCCGGACGACTTCGGAGCGATACGCCTTGAAACCGCAGTTGAAATCGTGCAAGTGAACCCCCGTCAACGTACGGGTCACCCAGTTGAACACCCGAGAGGGGACCGTCTTCGTCCACGGGTCACGACGGGGGAACTTCCACCCGCTGACCACATCCCATCCCTCCTCGAGTTTCGCCAGAAAACGGGGGATCTCCGCGGGGTCGTCCTGGAGGTCCGCGTCCAGGGTGACCACGTAGCGGCCGCGCGCGGCCCGAAAGCCCGCGGTCAACGCCGCGGCCTTGCCGAAGTTCCTCCGAAAACGAATCCCCTTCACCCGCGTGTCCCCCTCGGCCAGGCCGCGGATGACCTCCCACGACCCATCCGTGCTCCCGTCATCCACGAAAATGACCTCATACTCCCGACCCAGGGGGGACATGGCCCGCACGATCTCCTCGTACAAGGGCCCCAGGCTCTCCGCCTCGTTGTACACGGGGATCACCAGGGAGACCGACGTCATGCCAACGCCTCCACGCGAATGCCGAGAACCGCGGCTAACACATGTCCGTAACTGACGGGGGAATGCGCCCGGGTGGCCAACCCGGAGCGGCCCAGCGCGGCCGGCACCCATCCTGGATGCCACCCCTCGGCCACCACGACCCCATCCTCCCGGAGCTCAGGCCACGTCTCCCACCACACAGAAGGCTCCGGCCCCTGCCGACGCCGCTCGTCGACCAAAGGACGCACCCGCTCGGGACGACTCCACTCGCCGGTCACCACCTGCTTCAACTCCTCCAGGGTGAGGAAGAAGGCCTCCTCCGGCGAGCGGAACCGGCCGTCCTCCATCGCCTCCCGGGCCACCACCCGGACCCACGTCCGGGCCGCGCTCACCACCTGGGCCAGTGCGCTGCGGAGACGTTCCCGCCGCTCCAACCACTCCGACAGGGAGGAGCGGTCCCCGGCGGGTGTCGTTCCTCCCCCCGCGGGAATGGCGGACAAACGACGGGCCAGGATGTCCGGGATCTCTGCCCAGCGCGGGGAAGCGGCCTCCAGGGGCAGGGGGGCCAACCAGGGGTAAACGCGGATCACCTCGGCCGCCCCATCCCCCGACGAGTGCGCGGCCTCCGCCAGGGCACGGACGAGGCCACGCACCTCGCGCACCTGGGACAGGGCCCGAGACACCGCCTCCTCTGTCGACGCGGCCAGCGCGTCCGCCAGGGCCACGGTCACCTCCGTCCAGGCGCGCACCCCCATCCCCACATAGGGGCCGATCTCCTCCATCACCTGAAGCACGTCGGCCTGGGTCCAGCTCAATCCCTCCACATCGCGTGCCCAACGCCGGAGGCGTTGCACCGTCCGCTGGCTCCGCTCCCGCACCCCATCCCAGGGGTCCCGAGGTCGCGACAAGAACCGCCGCCAGCCGCGGGACCGGGGGACGATGCGCGCCCCGCCCAGGAGCCGCGCTGCGAGGGGGCTCGCGTGATGCAGGGCCCGGGCCAATCCCTCACCCCACCCCGGTGCAGATTCCACCCGACCGTCACGGAGCACCCACACGGCCTCCGGCGTCTCCACGGCCAAATCCTCGGCCACCCCACCCCGCCCCAATCGCCATCCCTCCTGGAACAGGGACCAGGTGAAGGGGCTCGGGGGGACGGGGAACAGATCTCGGCTATCCACTTCACGCCTCCTTGCGCGGGGGTAAATGCAGCAGGTAGTGTTGGCGGGGCGCCATGAGCACCACGGTCGGCCGGGCCACCTCCTCCGGAGTCATAGAAAACATCGCCTGCAGGAGGGGGAAGTGGATTTGCTCGGCCTCGCCCACGCGGGGTTGGGCCCGGGGATGCCACATGTCCAGCCGGTACACCCCCCTTCCCCCGCGGTAATACCCCACCAGCGCGTCGGTCAGGTACACCACCGCCTCCGTCCCATCGGCGAAGGGGGGCA
>WGAA01000153.1 GCA_015489285.1 Anaerolineae bacterium
ACCCGCCACAGGGTGGGCTCGGGGGCCTCCGAGCGCAGGTCGAAATCCCGCTGCACATCCTGCTCCCCGTCCACCACCAGATCCACGACGACCACGTCGGTCCCCACGATCTCCAGGCGGTAGAGGCCCGCGGGAACCTGGGTGAACTCGTACGTCTCGTCCTCCGCGACCGTCGTCTCCGCCTCGTAGTCCGCGTTGCTCAAGCGTACCCGGTATCCCGCGCCGCCGAACACATGCCCCCAGACGCGGGAGGCCGTCGAGGGCGGGGGCTCCACCGCGTCGTGCTGGGGTTGCCATATGCGTTTGGGCAGGGAACGGAGGGCGTCGACGACGGGGAGTTGTCCCCCCGGCCAGCGCGGGCTGATCCACGCGTGTTCTTCCCACGGGCCGTCCGTGCGGAGCACCTCGTTCCCCAGGAGCCAGTACGCGGTGCAGAAGTAGTAATCGGGGGCCTGGGGAAAGTGGGGGCTGCTCCCCATCATGATACGACATTCCTCGATGACCTTGTCCCGGTGCAACCGGGGGGTCACGGTGGGATAGCGGGGATCGTCGTCCTGCCCCACGAGGGGACCGTTTTCCGTGCTGAGGATGGGGATGTGAAATCCCAGGTGTTGCAGGGAGAGGTGGGCGAAGTACTCGTATCCCCGCCAGCACAGGGGGTCGTCGATGACGGTCGCGCCCGGATTCGCGCCGATCATGCGGTGGCGGTTCACGAACTCCAGGGGACGGTGCCCCCAACGGGGGCCATCCCAGGCGTCCGGTCCCAAACTCTCGTACTCTTGCCGGGTCAGGAGTTGGCCGTGCTGGTTGACCGGGTCGTTCGGGTAATCGATGGGGTGGTTGAAGTCGTAGTTGTGCACGGCCCACCAGACGCCTTCGCCCAGGAGGTCGCGTCCCCCCTCTGCGATAATGGCGCCCATGAGGTCCCATTTCTTGCCCGGTGAGACGGCGGGGATGGCGGGGAGTCCCCCTTTGCTGAGGATGGTCTCGATGTCGCGGATGGCGTTTCGGGCCACGATGCGTTGGGCCGTGGCCTCGTCGGGCATTTGATTGCGCCACTCGAACGCGGAATCCGGTTCGTTGTTGAACTCGAAGTAGGGGACGCCGATGGAGATGAAGGCTTCCAGGGCCGCGATCTGCTCTCGGTTCAGGGTTCCCTCGTCGGGGTCGGTGGAATTGGGCCTGGGGCGATAGAGGCGCACGATGGGCATGATGCCGTTGGCCAGCAGTTCTTCCGCGAAGGAAAGCCCCCCCACGTGGAGGATCTTGACCCATTTGACCCCCATCTCCTTGAGGAGGGGAATCCATCGGCTGCGGATTTCGGCCATGCCGACCGCGTCGGCGACTCCCGCGCTCCAGTGAATGCCGATACGTGTATCCTCTGGGGGACGTGGGAACTCCGAAAGTCTCATGGTATGCCTCGCTTCTGCCGATCTCCGGGGGTGAAGCCATGCCCGGCTTCACACCGAGTTACCCTTCCGGCCCGCCATCCAGGTGCTCTTTGAGCCAACGAACGATATCTTCTACAGGGACTTCGACCTGTTCTCCCCGTTCCATGTCCCGCACGGCGACGACGTTACGCTGGAGTTCGCCTTCTCCGAGGATAAGGGTGTAACGGACGCCACGCCGGTTGGCTTCCCGCATCTGACTTTTGAGGCTGCGCCGCCCAAAGGCCATGAGGGTGCGAATGCCGGAACGGCGCAGGAGGACGGTCAGAAGGACCGCGTGGGGTTTGGCCTCCGACCCCAGGTGGGCAACGAAGACCTGAGGTTCGGGCAGGGGAGGGGGCTGAATGCCCTGGGCCTTCATGGCCAGGATGATGCGTTCCCACCCCGCGCCGAACCCGACGCCCGGGGTGGGGGGGCCTCCCACCTCCTCGACGAGGCCGTCGTATCGGCCGCCGCCGCACACGGCCGCCTGGGCACCGATTCCCTCGGCCCAGACTTCGAAGACCGTCTTCGTGTAATAATCCAGCCCTCGCACAAGCCGGTGGTTGATGACGTATTTGAAGCCGGCCGCGTCCATGTATCCCCGCAGGGTGTCGAAGTGCGTGCGACATTCGTCGCAGAGGTAGTCGATGATCTTGGGCGCGCCCGCGATGACGGGCTGACACTGGTCGGCCTTGCAATCCAGCACGCGCAGGGGATTCCGTTGGAGGCGGCGTTTACAATCGTCGTCGATCTCGTCGTAATGTTCCATGTAATAGGCCTTGAGGGCCTCGATGTACTTGGGCCGACAGACGGGGCATCCGGTGCTGTTCAGCTGGAAGTAGAGACCCTTGAAGCCGAGCCGGTCGAACAGGTGATGGGCCAGGGAGAGGATTTCGAAGTCCAGCGCGGGGTCCTGCTCGCCGAAGGCTTCCACGCTGACCTGCGTGTGCTGGCGGTAGCGGCCGGCCTGAGGACGTTCGTAGCGGAACACGGGGCCGATGGCGTAGAGTTTCACCGGCTGGGGCCACTTGTACATGCCGTGTTCCACGTACGCCCGCGCGATCCCCGCCGTGAACTCGGGACGCAGGGTGAGGTCCGCGTCCCCCTTGTCCCGAAAGGAGTACATCTCCTTGTCCACGATATCCGTCCCCTCGCCGACCCCACGCACGTACAGCTCTGTGTGTTCGAAGACGGGAACGTCGATTTGATGGTAGCCGTAAAGGCTCATCAAATCGTGGATGGTCTCTTCCAGAAATCGCCAATACGGACGGTCCTCGGGGAGGATGTCCAGGGTACCGGTAGGCCGCTTGTATCTTGGAGCCACGGATCGTTGACCTCGTTCTTTGATGTGTGGGGCATATCCCTCTGCCATTATAGTGAGAAGGTAGAGGCTTTGACAAGTGGAGACCCTTGACCGAAACCCGCACTTCAAGTATAGTGAACTTGGGAACGTCATACGTCAGGCGTCATGCGTCAGGGGCCGGTGAGAACGTTGGCACTGGAAGCGTATCTTGGCCCGGCGACGTAATGCGTGATGCGTAATGCGTAATTTGGGCGAGTGGGGTGTAGGGCCAACCTTGTCTTCATGCCAGCACGCACGGGGCTAAAGACCCCGTGCTACATCGAGGCGAAGGCC
The DNA here is from genome assembly GCA_015489285.1 of Anaerolineae bacterium. GTDB lineage: Bacteria > Chloroflexota > Anaerolineae > JAADDB01 > JAADDB01 > JAADDB01. Next base: position 3,067 of record WGAA01000153.1, read on the forward strand.
GCTGGAAGCGGCCTAAAGGGAGCGGCTCAGACTTCCGAAGTCTGCGAGACTTCGGAAGTCTGGAGTGCCCCGCCCTGCCGGGCCGAGCTTGTCTTCGCGCCAGGCGGTTACTCGTTACTCCGTTACTCGTTACTCGTGATGCGTAATTTGGAGAGGGACAGATGGAGAAACACGTGGTGGAAAGAAATACAGTGATAGATAGAAATGAATTGCTGAAACGGGTAAAGGAGGCCGTGCTGGAATTGGCTCCGAAAGCGGAGGTAATCCTTTACGGCTCCCGTGCCAGGGGAACGGCGCGTAGGGACTCCGACTGGGACTTCCTCATCCTATTGCCCGGTCCGGTGAGCAAAGAACT
>WGAA01000154.1 GCA_015489285.1 Anaerolineae bacterium
CCCCCACACCGACCAGCCATTGGGCGCCGCCCATCCAATTCTACGGCATCATCCAGGTGAAGCACGATCACCTGTGGACCATCTCCAACCACATCATCGACGTCTCGCAGGCGAGCATCGACGAGAGCAAGGGCCCGGCCACCGTGGGGTCTGAAGTCTTCGTCGTCGCCCATTCCGGAGATCCCTACCTGGTCGCGGAACGTATCGTCGTTACCGTATCCCAACCTCCAGGCCCCAGACGCTACACCATTACCGGCCTGGTCGAAGGCATCGACGGGGACGTGTGGAGTGTGCGCACGCCCAACGGCACCCTCTCCATTCACGTGCCGGAAGGGACCCCCATCGACGGGACCGTGTACGTCGGCGCGTACGTGACCATCGATGTGGCCGAATACACCGACCGCGTCGTCGCAGAACACGTCACCGTCCACGAACAACAGATTTATGAGTTCATCGCATCCATCGACCTGGTCACGCCGGACACCATCGTCATCGCCGGGCGGAGTGTCGCCTACGACGACGCGACGGACATCCGCGGGGATCTGGTCGTCGGATGTGTTGCCCACGTGCGCCTGGTGGAACGTCCGGACGGTACCTTCTACGCCCTCTCCATCTGGGTGTTAGCCACGCCCACACCGACACCTACCGTCACACCCACGCCATCGGTGACGCCCACGCCTACGGACACCCCCGAGCCCACGCGCACCCCCACCCCGACGACCACACATCCTCCTGCGACCATCACCCCCACTATCACGCCTACCCGCACGGCGACACCTCAACCGGCAACCCGCAAGAAGCACACCCCCATCCCCCGTCCAACCGATACGAGGGCATCCAAACCCACGCCACCACCGTGTTTACCCTGCCCTCCCGAAGCGTAATGCCGTATTTAGGCATGTTCCAACGGCCCTCTGAACATCCGCGAGGACGGCAACGATATTTGGCAGGCTTGCAAAGAGTGTAGTAATATATTACACTCTTGCTAGCCGGGGCCCCGTCGGTCGTCTCGTCGGACGTTGTGGACCGTTGGAACAACGTAGCCTACACAGAAGCACGGTGTCAGAATGGTCAACTTACATGTCATCCGCAGGCAAAAGTGGTTACCGAGACGTTCCGTTCTCGTAGGCGTTTTCTTCCTGGGAATCATCTTAGGATACTTGCATCAGGCCTTTGCCCTTGCAAAGACGCAAGGGCTTGAAACGCGCCAGCTGCCGGCCCAATCCGTCCTCTCCCAGCAGGTATGGGTGGGTACCCCCCATTTCATCGGTCAATTCCAGAACCCGGATAACCCCCAGGTCGTGGTCCTGCCCACGGGTGTGATTCACCTGGTGTGGGAAGATAAGGGGTGGATTTACCACGCGTGGAAGGACGCAGATGGCCGCTGGCATGACCCCCACCCCGTCTTCTTCGGCATGACCCCTTCCGTCACCTTCGACGAAGACGGCATCCTGCACATGGTCTTCGTTGCCCATGTGGTGGACAACTACGAGATCTACTATGCCTTCTTCGACGGGACGCGGTGGTCGTGGCCCCGACCGGTCTCCTTTACCCCCGGAGCCTCGTACAGTCCCCAGGTCGCGGTCGCCGTTTCCAAGGACGGCGAACTCCACGTCGTCTGGAACGATACGACTGCAGGACAAAACGTGATCTACCACGCAATCCTGGACAAAGTCCACAACGTCTGGCTCAATGCCCCCCTGCCCAACGCCCGGGGCAAGGCCCCCATACTTCACATCGACAGCCGGGGACTCTTCCACGTCGTCTGGCAAGGGGAGGACGCGGAGGAGGTGTTGAACGTCTTCTACGAATACGGGGACGGCGAACGGTGGTCCCTCCCCCGCAACGTCAGCCATACGGAGACCCCCAGCGTCAACGTCCAAAGCGTCCTCGACAACCAGGACAACATCCACGTGGTGTGGAAGGAGTTGGCCTACTCGGGGAGCGTGATGTACTACACCTTCGGTCGGGAAACCCATTGGCTCCGCCCGGAGATCACCACTTCCCGCACGGTGGAACACGTGGGCATTGCCACGAGCGAACGGGGGACATACGTGCACATCTGGTGGTACGACCGCTCCTCCTGGTGGGAACGGTGGCGCCCCATCACTTCCCTGGAGTGGTCGCCGCCCCTCTCCCTCACGGACCATTCCTCTTCCCTGGTTCACATTCACTTCGCGGCGGAAAACGATACCCGACTCCGGGCCTTCTGGCAGTTGCACACGGAGGAGGGGACGAAGGTGTGGTACAGCGAAGCCATAACCCCGGTGAAGCAGCGGGTCCACTTACCGGTCGTGCTGAGGGATCAATAACAGACGTCGGGCCGGGAACGGCGCCCGGCCCCTCACATCCTTATTTCCGGCTTACCCCAGCAGCGGGGTAATGTCCTCATACGTCTCCATGTCCGGCGTCCCGTCTTCCCTCCGGTTCTCAACCTGGAAGACGAGGTCCTTCTTCTCCGGGTCGTAGTCGATCCGGACCGTATCCCCTTCGCGGAAGCGGCCGGCCAGGAGCCCCTCACTCAACGGATCCTCCACGTAATCCTGAACCACCCGCCGGAGCGGTCTCGCGCCGTAATCGGGATTGTACCCCGTCTCCGCCAGGAACATCTTGGCCTCTTCGGTGGCGACGAGACGCATATCGTGCTCCTTCAGGAGCTCCCGCACCCGGTCCAGTTCCAGGTCCACGATCTGGGCAATCTGCTCCTTGGTGAGGGGGCGGAAGACCATGATGCCGTCGAGGCGGTTGAGGAATTCGGGTCGGAAGGTGCGCTTGAGCGCGTCCATGACCCGTTCCTTCAGGTCCTCGTAGGTGGCTTCCTGCTGCTTGCGCTCATCCTCGGTCGTGATGAAGCCCAGGCCACCGGCCCGCTTGATCATGGAGGCACCCACGTTCGAGGTCATGATGATGATGGTGTTGCGGAAGTCCACCCGACGTCCCTTGGCATCGGTCAAGTGACCGTCCTCCATGATCTGGAGGAGGATGTTGAAGACCTCGGGGTGGGCCTTTTCGATTTCGTCCAGGAGGATGACGGAGTAGGGTCGCCGCCGGACGGCCTCGGTGAGCTGGCCTCCCTCCTCGTACCCCACGTATCCGGGCGGGGCCCCCACCAGGCGGCTGACGTTGTGCCGTTCCATGAACTCGGACATGTCCAGCTTGATGAGGGCTTCCTCGCTGCCGAAGAGGAATTCGGCCAGGGTCTTGGCGACGAGGGTCTTGCCCACGCCCGTGGGGCCCAGGAAGAGGAAGGAGCCGATGGGCCGTTTGGGGTCCTTCAGTCCGGCCCGGGCCCGACGCACGGCCTTGGCAATGGCCCGGATGGGTTCGTCCTGACCGACGACCCGCCGGTGCATCTCCTTCTCCATGTCCAGAAGCCGCTGGGTCTCCTCTTGAGCGAGACGGGTGAGGGGGATGCCCGTCCACATGGAGACGACTTCCGCGATGTCTTCCTCGGTCACCTTGGGCCGTTCAGGGGGATTTTCCCAGCCCACGCGCAGTTGTTCCAGTTTGGCTTCCAGCTCCATCTCCCGACGCCGGATCTCGATGGCGTCGTCGAAGCGCTGGCGGTGGAGGGCTTCTTCCTTCTCCTGGCGCAGCTTGCGCAGGGAGGCGTAGGTCTCCCGCAGGCTGACGGCCAGAGGGGTCTTGTACATGCGCACCCGACTGGCGGCCTCGTCGATGAGGTCGATGGCCTTGTCGGGCAGGTAACGGTCGGGGACGTAGCGGGCGGAGAGGTGGGCCGCCGCGTGCAGGGCTTCGTCGGTGATCTCCAGTTTGTGATGGGCTTCGTAGCGGGAGCGGACGCCCTTCAGGATTTCGATGGTCTCTTCGATGGTGGGTTCTTCGACGAGGATGGGTTGGAAGCGGCGCTCCAGGGCCGCGTCCCCCTCGATGTACTTGCGGTATTCGTCCAGGGTGGTGGCACCGATGACCTGGAGCTCACCCCGGGCGAGGGCAGGCTTGAGGATGTTGGCCGCGTCCACGGCGCTGCCCGCGGCCCCCGCGCCGACGAGCATGTGCAGCTCGTCGATGAAGAGGATGGCTTCCGCGTTGACGATCTCCTCGATGACCTTCTTGAGGCGTTCCTCGAATTGACCGCGGTACATGGTCCCTGCGACCAGGGACCCCACGTCGAGCATGAGGAGGCGCTTGCCGATAAGGGTTTGAGGCACGTCTCCCTGGACGATGCGCTGGGCCAGCCCTTCGACGATGGCGGTCTTCCCCACGCCCGGCTCACCGATGAGCGCGGGGTTGTTCTTGGTTCGGCGGGAGAGGATCTGGATGACCCGCTCGATCTCCTTCTCCCGACCGATGACGGGGTCGAGTTTCCCCTCCTCGGCCAGTTGGGTGAGGTCCACCCCCAGCTGGTCGACCAGGGGGGTCTTCTTCCGTTCCGTCCGCTGTCGCTGGCTGGTCCGCGATTCGGCCTGGCTCTGCAGGAGGCTGCGTGCGGTCTGGCTGCGCACGCGCTCCAGGCTGATGCCCAGGGAGCGGAGGATGCTGACCGCGATTCCTTCCCCCTCGCGCACGAGTCCCAGGAGGAGGTGCTCGGTGCCGATGTAGTGATGTCCCATGAGGCGGGCCTCGTCGACGGCCAGTTCGATGACCCGTTTGGTGCGCGGGGCCAGGGAGGGTTTACCGAAAGGTCGGCGCTCACCCCGCCCGACGGTTCGTTCCACCGCGCGGATGATTTGTTCCGGCTCTACGCCCAGTTCGCGCAGGACACGAACCGCGACGCCGTTTTCCTCTTTGACCAATCCGAGGAGGAGGTGTTCGGTGCCGATGTAGTTGTGGTTCAGCCGGATGGCTTCCTCCTGGGCGAGGATGAGCACCCGGCGGGCACGTTTGGTAAAGCGGTCGAACTTGTCTTTTTCGTGCATAGCTCCTTCACCCTATCGGTTAGGCAGGATACCCTTATCGTAAGCCTCTCTCTTAATTGAAGTACGGATGAGGGGAGGGAGAAGGTTGTAAAGATTGTGGAAGACCTTCCCCCCAAAAAGCAAGGGGGCACGAATCGTGCCCCCGCGCGTGATGTGCTTGACCTGTATCGCTGGCGCGGGGCACTTTTCCGGGCCGTTAGGCTCACTGTTAAAGTGCCACCGCGCGGGCTCCCTTACCCGCTATTACTCTCTTCTGATGAGGACGTCTCCTCGGACGCCTCCTCTTGTCCTTCCTCCACCGAAGGGGATGCTTCCCCCTCTTCACCCTGGACTGCGGCCAACTCGTCCCACGTGCCCGTTTCCTCCACTTCCTCCTCTTCGGCCACGTCCCAATCCACTTCCACGTAGGCCTCCTCGGCCGCTTGTTTCAGGCTCAGACCAATGCGCTTGGCCTCCGGGTCGATGCGCAGGATGCGCACCTGGACTTCCTCCCCCTCTTTGACCACTTCGCGGGGGTGTTCCACCCGCCGGTCGGCGAGCTCGGAGATGTGGACCAGCCCCTCGATGCCGTCCTCCAGGCGAACGAAGGCGCCAAAGGGGACGATCTTGGTCACGGTGCCGGTGACGACCTGGCCCACCGCGTATCGCTCGTGGACGGTCTCCCAGGGCTTGGGTTGCAGGCGGCGAATGCTGAGCCCCACACGTCCCCGCTCTCGGTCCACGCTGAGGACGTAGACCTCCACCTCGTCCCCCACCTTGACGACTTCGGAGGGGTGTTTGACGTGACGCCAGGAGAGCTCGGAGATGTGAACCAGTCCGTCGATGCCGCCGATGTCCACGAAAGCGCCGAACTTGGTGATGCTCGTCACCCGGCCCCGCCGGACTTCGCCTTCCCGCAATTCTTCCAGCAGGCGTTGTTTCTCCTTTTCACGCAGCTCCTTGGCGGCCCGGCGTTCCGAGAGGATGAGGCGCTTGCGTCGCCGATCCGCGTCCAGCACTTTGAGCTTCAGCTTTTCCCCCCGGAGGAAGGCAAAACGGTCCTCCGCGTCCTCCGGGCCGACGGCTTCGTTCCGGCGCAGGAGCTGGGATGCGGGGACGAAGCCGCGCAACTGGCCGACACGGACGATGACGCCGCCCCGGTTCACGTCGATGACGGGGGCTTCGATGATCTCGCCGCTCTTGGCCAGTTCCTCCACACGACGCCAGTCACGGGCGACCTGGGCCCGGGCCAGGGAGAGGACGGTGTGGCCGTCCCGGCCTTCGGGCTGTTGCACGTAGGCGAGGATGGTGTCCCCCACCTGGAGGCTGGAGACGAAGTCCTCGTCCAATTGGGCCAGGTCGTTCGCGGGCACGATGCCCTCGGACTTGCCGCCGATGTCGACGATAATCTCGCCGTCCTGGATGGCGACGATGACGCCTTCCACGATTTGCCCCCGCCGGAATCGCTTGAGCTCGAAGCTTTCCTCCAGGAGCGCTTCCATGGGGTTGACTTCGGCCGTGGCCTCTTCCTCGACAGGGGGTTCGGCCACGGTTTCCTCGGCCGACGGCTCGGCCGTCTCGGCCGGGGTGGCTTCCTCCGTCACGACCGGCGTGTCCTCTGCCGTGGCGTCGGCCTCGGGAGGCGAAAGTTCGCCTTCCTGTTCTTGACCGGCCATTTCTGTCGCCGAAGTGCCGGCCTCTTCTACCGGAGCCTCGGCTCCGACTTCGGATGGTGCAACGTGAGTTTCTTCAGTGCTTTCAGGCTTGGTGGGTTCAGATGTTACCGGTGTCTCCATGATGTACTTGTACCTTCGTCCGTTGATTTTGAGCCCCTCGTTCCCACGGCAGTGTCCCCCGATGGGTTTGTCCTTACCGCGGTGTTCGGGCCCAATGCGCTGACGCAGGTATTATAACACGGTTATAAAGGATGGCAAATGGGGGATGAGGCCGTCGACCCTCGGAGGCCGCGAGATGGCAGATGAAGGGCTTTCTACAATTTGGCATCCTTCTCCGCTGCACGTATTATGATAGGGTTGAAGGAGGAGGCGTTTTCACGTCTCCTGCGGGTGTACTTACGAGCTGTCCAGTCCTTCGTGTGAGGAAACAGGTATGACCTCCTTGTTGCGTTTTGTGGCGACACATGAGCGGTGGTTCGTGGTCCTCCTCCTGATCGGCCTGGTGCTGATGCTCCTGGGGACGGTCGGCGCGTGGTGGGATTGGCGCCGCAAACGGGGGACGTGGCTGGAGGATTGGGCTTACACGCAGATGTGGCGTTATGCCGCGTCGGCCCTGTTCTTCGCGCTTCTCCTCGTGGGCGTGCTGGTCCTCGCGCGGGTCGCCCCCGACGGCCACGTGTATTGGGCCCGCTTGTGGCATCCCCAGGCGCGCCTCCCGGCCACCCCAACGCCCTCGCCCACCCCTCTACCCGTTCCCAACTTGATCCCCACCGCCACACCGACCCCTTCACCCACGCCTCCTCCGACGCCGACACCGACGCCCTCGCCCACTCCCACGCCGACGCCTGTGCCCACGTTAGGGCCCGGTGGTCGGGCTCGCGTGGATGCCCAGACGTTGAACGTGCGGGAAGCCCCCTCCACGACCGCGAAACGGGTGGGCGTGCTGCTCCAGAACGATGTGGTGGAGGTGATCGACGGCCCCCGTTCGGCCAACGGGTACCGATGGTGGAAGGTCCGGTCCGAGAAGGGACTGGTCGGCTGGGTCGCGGAAGGGTCCGGCGACACCCGGTGGCTTATCCCCCTGCCGTGAGATGGGCCCGCCCTACTCCCACGTCCAATACCAGCGCACGCCGTCGGTAACGATGTGCAGTTCCCGGGCCGAATCGGGCGGCACGAGGAGGGTGACGTCGGCCCGCAGAAGGTTCTCGCCCCGACCCGGCGACACGGCCGCGCCCGGCAGGAGGAGGTAGCGGGGCAAAGGGATACCGGGATCCGGTAGCCGTCGCGCGATCCCCAGGGTGGCCTGAGCCCAGGAAAGCGCCCTGTCGGCGGAAGGGGGTTGAGGCGCGTAGGCCACGTGCAGGCGGCCGAACCGCAGGTGGAGAAGGGGCGGGTCGGGGTCCCCTACCTCCAGGAGGAGCCCGGCCACGTCCAGGGTCAGGCCCTGCCGGAGGGGGAGGGCCGCGGGGACCGCGTCTTCCCAGGCGATCATCTCGGGGGAAGAGGGGGGATGGGCAGGCGCCCAGGCCCGATGGGGCGGATATCGCCGGGCCACGGCCTCCTGGGCCAGGGCGGTGGCCCTATCTCCCCGGGTGAGGATGAGCGCGTCCAGGGTCCGTCGAGTCGGGGGGAGGTGAAGGGCCAGCCACATTTCCGCGGCAGCGACGTCCCCCGGGCCGTCCACAAGGATGAGGTGCCCGGCGGGAGTGCGGGCGATGAACCCGTCCCCCGATGCCCGTATCCAGAGGTGGAGGTAACCGTCGGGCGCGCGGGACCAGACGTATCCTTCCCCCAGGATGAGGAGGAGCAGGAGGCCGAGGATGAGGTGGAAGGCCCGGCGTCTCAACGCGTCCACGGGTTTCCCTCACCAAAGGGGACGTGGGTGGGCCCACCCCGGGGCCCATAGGGTCAGGGGGGCGGGGAGGCCCTGGGGCAGGGCATGGTGGAGGAAGGTGCGCAGCCCCCGCACATCGTCCTCGGTCAGGTCGTAACGCAGGTCGCGCAGGTATTTGAGGCAGACGCCGGGTTCCAGGTGAAGACGTGGGGCATAGGTGCGGGCGATCACTTCCAGGTGGGCCAGGCCGTCCTCCTTGCTTTCGTAGAGGGCGGGGATGATGCCCGCGGCTTCGATTTCGGCCCGGCGGTCCTTGCGCACACTCCAGAGGGCGAAGACGAAGGGGAGCCCCGTCCACTTCAGCCATTCGTCCCCCAGGTCGAAGAGGTAGGGGATGCCCCGAGGGGGCAGGGGACGACGGCGGGTGCCCTCGACGAGCGCGTCGTCGCCGATGAGGAGGGCGGCTTGCGCCTCGGCCAGCATGGCGTCCAACCGTTGGGGCCGGACGAGGAAGTGGGGGGTGACCCGGTAGTACTCCCGACAGAGGACGCGAAGGAGGGCGACGCTCGTCGCGGAGTGGTCCGAGAGGGCCACGGGTTGTCCGTCCAGCTCCACCGGGTCGGGGACCCAGGAGAAGAGGAGGACGGTCTTGACCGCGCCCAGGGTGGCGATACCCAAGCCGGGGACGATGCTGAGGATGTCCGCGTGGCGGGCGGTTTCGATGGCGGATATGGGGGCGATGTCGATCTCCCCGCGGACGAGCATCCGGTTGAGGGTGGTGGGCACGCCGTACACGTATTCCACGTCTCGGCCCGCCAACCGTTCTTCGATGCGGTAGTACATGGGCCGCACGTTGAGGTAATCTATCACTCCAACACGAACAGTCATCCGCGTGAACGCTCAGCGGCCGCGGCCTGCTCCGGCCCGGCCCGGGTTATTTTTGGGTGACGTCCAAGGCCCACCGGAGGTAGGCGG
>WGAA01000155.1 GCA_015489285.1 Anaerolineae bacterium
AAGGATGGGAATGCTCACTAAAAGAGCCACTACAAGCAAAGGTGTGAAAATGTAAAGTTTTCTCCCTAGCATTATCTTTCCTCCTGGCAGCTCAAAGACGTCCTGCAAAACAACACTCGATGCCTGGCCTTCGTCGACGCACTCAAAATTCTGGGATCATTATATCCAAGGGAAGGTACATCGAGTATGACGATTTCATGACAACTCGAACAGAACTTCCGGTGAGCAATTCACCTCACACAGAGAAAAGCGTTCTTGCGGTGTCTCAATACTTAATACTTGGTTTGACAATTACGGAAAGTAATTATATAAAACGCTCAGAGAAGGATAGCAATGAGGTACAGAGAACAACAGGGAGACCCGTGCGTCTGTCTTGCCGTCGTATCGAGTCCAAGCAAAGGAGGTTGCCATGAAGCGATTCCTCTCCATTCCGGCGACGATCTTGCTCCTCATCCTGGTGGGAGTCCAATGTGCTCCTGCTACCCCGACCTCCTCCCCCGCTCTCCCTGCCTCTCCGCAAGTCTCCCCCCTTCCCGAAGTCGATACTGCTAAAATGAAAGACTTGATGCGCCCTATAGACGAAGAGATCCGGGCTTATTTCCGAAGCTTCACTTCCCCTGAAGCCATCCTGCAGACAGATCCCTCCAAATTGGTCGCGCGGCTCCTTCGCGATTATCATCAAAATTTGGAGGAGCTGGTGCGACTGATAGAACAACAAGAAGGCGTGACGCTTTCGGCGGAGGAGCGGGAGATCATGATGCGCGAGATCGTAGAAGAGGAAATTACCCGTATCGGCACCGAGTTCATAGACCAGATGCTGGGGACTCCGGAGATCATTATTGAGGAGACGGTCGTCCCTGTCTCCCCTCCCGCGCAATCCCCTTGACCGAAGTGTTTCCCGTCACGGGAAGAAGGGGACACTGAACCTGGTAGGAGATGAAGAAACAAAAGGGTCGGAAACCATCGCTGTTCGACGCAGCGCTTGAGGACCATCTGGCACGGGAAGCGCCCCTTGCCGCGCGCATGCGTCCGCGCACCCTGGACGAGTTTGTGGGACAAGAACACATCATTGGCCCGGGACGCCTGCTGCGCCGCGCCATCCAGGCGGACCAACTCTCCTCGCTCATTTTCTACGGCCCGCCCGGCACGGGCAAGACCACCCTCGCCCGCATTATCGCCAACACCACCAAGGCCCACTTCATCGCCATCAACGCGGTCCTGGCCGGGGTCAAGGACATTCGCGCGGCCATCGAGGAAGCCCAGGAGCGACGCCGACTCTATGGCCAGCGCACCATTCTCTTCGTGGACGAGGTCCACCGCTTCAACAAGGCCCAGCAGGACGCCCTCTTGCCTTGGGTGGAAAACGGAACCGTCATCCTCATCGGTGCGACGACCGAGAACCCCTATTTCGAGGTCATCAAGCCCCTGGTCTCCCGCTCCCGTATTTTCCAACTCAAACCCCTGAGTGAGGACGACCTGCGCAAGATTGCCGAGCGCGCGCTGAGCGATCCGGAGCGGGGCTACGGCAAACTCAACGTCCAAATCGACCCCGACGCGCTCGACCACCTGATCAACGTGGCCAACGGCGATGCCCGCGCGCTCCTCAACGCGCTGGAACTGGCTGTGGAAACCACGCCCCCTGACGAAAACGGGGTCATTCACATTGATATGGCCGTGGCGGAGGAAAGCATCCAGCGCCGGGCCGTCCTTTACGACAAGGAAGGGGACGTCCATTTCGACACCATCAGCGCGTTCATCAAATCCCTGCGCGGTTCAGACCCGGACGCGGCCCTCTACTGGCTGGCCAAAATGGTCTACGCGGGCGAGGACCCCCGCTTCATCTTCCGACGGATGCTCATCCTGGCCAGCGAGGACGTGGGCCTGGCCGACCCTAACGCCATCGCGGTGGTCACGGCCTGTGCGGAAGCCTTCGACCGGGTGGGGCTACCCGAAGGGCAATTCCACCTGGCCCAGGCCGCACTCTACCTGGCCACCGCGCTCAAGTCCAACAGCGTCATGGCCTACTTCGACGCGCTGAAGACCGTGGAAGAGGAACGGGAGGGTGAAGTCCCTACCCACCTCCGGGACGCCAGCCGGGACAAGGAGGGGTTCGGCCATGGCAAGGGCTACGTGTACCCCCACGCGTACCGGGACCACTGGGTGGCCCAACAGTACCTGCCCGACAACCTGAAGGGCAAGATCTTCTACCGTCCATCCGACCAGGGCTACGAGGCCCACATCCGGGACCTGGTGGAGCGGCGACGGGAGGCGCAACTTGCGGCCATGCTGGAGGGGAGTGCCGCCGCACCGCCCGAAGTGCTCACCTACGCCCCTGGGGACCGGGCCACGGAACGCTGGCTTCAGCGCACACTAAGTCGGGTGGGGGAACACCTTGCCCGAGAGCGAGAACGCGTCTTCGCAGCAGCCCGGGTGCAACGCCATCACCTGGTTCTGGATCTGCGCGCGGGGTCGGGATTGCTAACCTGGGAGGCCGTACGCCGAACGCCTGAGGGAGGTGTGTGGGCGCTGACGGAGAGCCCACGCGACGCGCAGGCCCTGGCATCCTTCTATCCCGAGCTGGATCCCCTGCGCCGTCCTCGCGTCGTTCTTTACCCGTTGGAGGGGCGGGACCGGGGGCTGCCTTTACGAGAACGCCTGTTCGACGTCGTACTCGGCCGCAACGCGCTGACCCACTTGCCCGTCCAGGTCCACCTCCTGGAAGAGGTGAAGCGAGTACTGCGCCCCGGTGGGCGATTTGTCCTGGCACAACGGGTGCCTCGCCGGGGCCAACGCCTGAGCGCGTTCCTGCCACGTCACGCGTTCGATGCGGAGACGTGGGCTCGCCTGCGGGCGGCCGAGGAAGCCCTCTTCACCGACCCGTCCGACCCCATGACGGCCTGGGACGTGGCGGACCTGCGGGCCGCGCTGGAGGCCGCGGGCTTCTCCGTGGAAGAAGAATTGTTGACCCTGAACGCGGAGATACGCATCACCCGGGCCCATATCCGCCGCTGGCTGGACGAGGACAACCCACGCAGTTACATCGCCCGCATAGCTAACCATCTGTCCGGGGAGGCGGTCCAGGCCCTGCGACAGGCCCTGAGCGCGCTGGAGGGACGGCAAGTGACCTGGCGTAGTGTGACCGTCATCATCACGGCCGAATTACGGTAGAGGACCATCCCGTGTGAGCCGTCAATGAGGAGAAGAGGGTGATTCCCTTCGTTTTCATCCTGCTCGTTATGGACGTAGCCGCGCTAATCCGAGCTCAAGTGCTCAAGCGACGCTACCAGGTCTACCTGCTCAAACCGCTGGCCACCCTCCTGGTCATTGCCGTCGCGTGGATGGCCCGGGAACACGCTCACGGGCATCCCCTTTACACCAACGGGATCCTGGTCGGTTTGTTCCTCTCCCTCTTAGGGGATGTTGCCCTCATGTGGGAAGACGTGCCTCGGGCTTTCCTGACAGGGCTGGGCTCCTTCTTGTTGGCTCACATCGCCTACACGGTCACGTTTGCCTCGCTGGAAACGTGGCACCCTGTAGACATCCTCCTGAGCTTGCTCCTCCTGGCTATAGGGGTAGGATTCTATCGCCTCATTCGACCGGGTGTGGGGAAGATGGGGAAGCCCGTGTTGCTCTACATCTTCGTCATCTCATTCATGTTAGAAAGAGCCTTTGCCACCCTCTGGACCCCATCCATCCCTTCACAGGTGGCCTGGCGTGTGGCCCTTGGAGCCTTTTTATTCTACCTCTCGGACATGATCCTCGCCATTAACCGCTTTTGGCGCCCGTGGCGGTACAACAGAGTCGGGCTTGCCCTGTACTACGTGGGACAATTCCTCCTGGCCTGGGCCGCCCACTTCTTCTAAGAAACAGAGGGCGCCCAGTGTGTGCGCCCTCTGTTTTGCGATTCGTTTATCGGAATCTGCCCTGCGATGTCCCCTCTAGGGGGCACTCATAATCATGGGCAGATACGTGCGGCCGCTACCGCCGTTCCCCGGATCAAGGGTCTTCACCTCCCAGGGGCCAAAGGTTTGGCCGTCCTGCGTCTCCAGCCGGTAGAGGTACGTTTGTCCGGGCCGTGCCGTCTCGTCCACAAAGCGGTAGCGG
>WGAA01000156.1 GCA_015489285.1 Anaerolineae bacterium
CTCTATTAGGCCGCTGGAAGCGGACTTTGCTTCGATGTAGCACGGGGTCTTTAGCCCCGTGCGTGCCGGCGCAGAGCCAAGGTTGACCCTACGCCGCCAATCCCCTCGCCAAATTACGCATTACGCATCACGTATCACGCATCACGTCATCAAGCCTCGATGCGCTAGCCGCGCCGACGTTCTCACCGGCGCCTGACGCATGACGGGTGACGAATGACGCCTGCCGCCTGCCGCCTCACGTCCCCCTTGACGTCCCTTCCCCCTTTGCAGTAGAATACGGCATCCGGCGGCTTATTTGGTCATCGCAGTGGATTCATCACCAGCACCTACCGGCGAGGAAGAGCACGTTTATGAGCTACGCGGTGGAATTGATCGACGTCGTCAAGGAGTTCCCCCCGAGTGAGAAGGACAAAGGAAAGGGCGTCATCGCCGTCAACCACGTGACACTTCGCATTCGGGACGGAGAGTTCTTCTCCCTGCTCGGACCAAGCGGTTGTGGAAAGACGACCACCTTGCGCCTGATCGCGGGGTTCGAAACCCCCACCCAGGGAAGTGTTCGCATCCACGGCCGCGATATGACCGGCATTCCCCCCTATCGTCGCCCCGTGAACACCGTCTTCCAGAATTACGCGCTTTTCCCCCACATGACCGTGTTCGAGAACGTGGCCTTCGGCCTGCGCATGAGCGGGTTGCCCAAGACGGAAATCGCCCAGCGGGTACGGGAAGCGCTGGCCATGGTCCGCCTTTCGGGGATGGAGCACCGGAAGCCCCGCCAGCTATCCGGCGGTCAGCAACAACGGGTCGCCCTGGCCCGCGCCCTGGTGAATCGCCCGGAGGTGCTCCTCCTGGACGAGCCCCTGGGAGCCCTGGACCTGAAACTGCGTAAGGCCATGCAATTGGAGCTGAAAAGCCTCCAGCAACAGGTGGGCATCACCTTCATCTACGTGACCCACGATCAGGAGGAAGCCCTCACCATGTCCGACCGCATCGCGGTCATGAACGAAGGACGGGTCCTCCAGGTGGGCACGCCCGTGGAAATCTACGAGCAACCCGCCAACCGCTTCGTCGCGGATTTCATCGGGGAGACGAATTTCATGACCGTGCGGCTTCGCTCGGTCGAGGGGGAGTACGGCATTGTGGAATTGGGAGACAACCTGACCGTGCGCGGAGTCTGGAGTGGGGGGCCCGCGGAAGGACAGAAGGAAGTCACCCTGGCCGTGCGGCCGGAGAAGATCACCCTGGAAGCCTCTCCCACCGAAGGAAGCATCCCCGTCCTCATCCGTAACGTGGTGTACGTGGGAAACGATACCCGGTACGAAGTGGAGGTCGCTCCCGGGATAAGGCTTTTCGTGCGGGAGCAGAACATCCGCCGTGCGGACATCCAACGCTTCCGCCCGGGTGAACGGGCCTGGATTCACTGGCCTGCCGAAAGCGCCCGCATTTTGACCCAATAGCCCGGCGAATTCCCTCACACGCACCCGGGGAACGGGTACAAAGGAGCGGATGTGATGTTGATGGCATCTCGTTTGAAACTGCGTTCCGAATGGCACGTGAGTAATATCGTGCTCCAGAGTACCACCGCGCTCTTCTCCCTGAGCCTGTTCATCTGGGCCGGACTCCTGTTCCGCTGGATGACCTTCGGCTTCTTCCGCTGGCATCCCTGGCCCCTGGAGCGCCATCTCGACCGGCTGCCCCCCGTCATCCCCCTTCTCCTTTACGTGGGCTTTCTCCTGCTGGACGGAGTGATCCTCTGGGGCGTGCGGCGTCGGGTGGCTTGGGCCCGGTTGGCCGGCCTTGCGCGCAGTTTGCTCCTCGTGGCCCTGGGCCTCGGTTATTACGCGTGGAGCCGGGATATTGTGACCAGCTTCTTCATCATCGGGCTGGCAGGGGCTCAAGCGGCCATCCTCTGGCCCAGTCCTCCCTGGGCTCTTTCCTGGCCTGCGGCCTACTGGTTGGGCTTGTACTTCATGCTTCCTCTGGTCATCATGTTCATCGTCAGCCTGGGGGAGCGGACCAGCGTGGGGACGGTGGTGTACACCTTTACGTTGAAGAACTACGCCCGCTTCTTCGGCAAGATCGGGGGGCGCTACCTTTACCTCCTCATCCTCTGGCGTTCCCTCTGGCTGGCCACGGTGAACACCCTCCTCTGCCTGATCTTCGGCTACCCTCTGGCCTTGTGGATAGCCCGTCAGCCCGAGCGGCGACGCAACCTCTTTCTGCTCCTGGTCATGATTCCTTTCTGGACGAACTTCCTCGTGCGGACGTACGCCTGGATGGTGATCTTGCGGGATACGGGGGTCATCAACACGGTCCTCATCGACGTGTTGGGTTGGGCGGAGCGCCCCCTCCGATTGTTGTACACGCCCGGCGCGGTCTTCCTGGGCCTCTTCTACGGCTATTTGCCCTTCATGGTGCTCCCCCTGTACACCTCCCTGGAGCGGTTGGATTGGTCCTTGATCGAGGCGGCCCAGGATCTGGGAGCGAACATGCGCCGCGTGTTCCAGGAGGTGATGCTCCCCCTGACGACGCCGGGCATCGTGGCCGGGTCCATTCTCGTGTTCATCCCCTCGGTGGGCGCGTACGTGACACCGGATTTGCTCGGTGGGGCCCGGGTGATCATGGTGGGTAACCTCCTGCAGCAGCAGTTCCTCGTGGTGCGGGATTGGCCCTTTGGCGCCGCGGTGGGCTTTATTTTGATGATCCTGATGTTGGCCGCAACCTTGCTCTATTTCCGAACCGGAGGTCGGACGCTGTGACTACAGGGGTGATGACGCGACGCCCGTCCTGGTACTGGATGGTCCTGGGCTTTTCCATCTTCTTGGTCCTGGGTGGACTGATGGGACTCATGTTCGCCATCGTCCAATGGGGCACGCCCGCGGGGATGACGACGGGCGCGCTGGGGCTCATCGCGGTGGCGTTGGGCACCTACCAGGGGATGCGTGCGGTCAAGATCTTGACCGGACTTTCGTGGGGGGAGCAGGTGTTGCAGGTCAACGCCTACCTGTTGCTCGCGTTCCTCTACCTCCCCATCATCATCCTTCTCATTTACTCCTTCAACGCGAGCAAGCGGGGCGCGGTGTGGACCGGGTTTACCTTTCACTGGTACAAGGTGTTGTTCCACGACCGGGCCATCGGCCAGGCGGTGCAGATCACCCTGTGGGTGGGGTTCTGGTCCACGGTGATCTCCACGGCCTTCGGCACGCTGGCCGCGCTGGCCCTGGAACGGTTCCCCCGTTTCCGTGGTCGGTTGCCCTTCGACGCGGTGCTTTACCTGCCCATCATCATTCCCGACATCGTCATGGCCATTTCGACCCTTCTCTTCTTCGTCGTCCTGGGGATGCCGCTGAGCCGGTACACCATTCTCATTGCCCACGTAGCCTTCAACATCTCCTATGTGGCCGTGGTCGTGCGCGCGCGGCTGGCGGATATGGACGCGACGCTGGAAGAGGCGGCCATGGATTTGGGCGCGGACGAGTGGCGGACCTTCCGTTTCATCACCCTGCCCCTCCTCATGCCGGGCATCATCGCGGGGGCCCTGATGGCCTTTACCCTCTCCCTGGACGATTTCGTCATCACCTTCTTCGTCTCCGGCCCCGGGTCGACCACGTTGCCCGTGCGGGTGTATTCCATGATCCGCCTGGGCGTGACCCCGGAGGTGAATGCCATCTCCGCCCTCATGTTGCTGGGGTCCGTGTCCTTGCTGCTCATATCCTTGGCCTTGCAAAAACGGGAGTAGGAGCGTCTTCATGACCGAGATGACGGTGGATTGGCAACGTGTGGATGAGGTGATTGCCCGCTGGGCTCCCAAGGGCCGCGCGGGATTATTGCCCTGCCTGGAGGAGGTCCAGGAGATCACGGGATGGCTCTCCCCCGAGGTGAGCCGTCGCGTGGCCGCGGGCCTCAAAGTCCCCCTGGCCGACGTGTTCGGCGTCATCACCTTCTACAGCCTCCTCTACGAACGTCCGGTGGGACGGGTCATTGTGCGGGTGTGTGACGATGTCTCCTGCTTCGTCAACGGAAGCCGGGAGGTGGTGCAAGCGTGTCGCACGTACCTGGGCATCGAGCCGGGGGAGACGACGCCCGACGGGATGTTCACCCTGGAAACCCATCCCTGTTTGGGGCGGTGCGAGCGGGCGCCCTTCTTGATGGTGAACGATGAGGAATACGGACCGGTGCGCGGGGAAGATGTGCCGCGGATCCTGGACGCGTGGAAGGAAAGGGTGCGGTCCGAATGAGGGGAGGAAAGCCCGATGGCTGAACCTGTGCTCTTACGCCGTGTGGGTCATGTGGACCCTACCCGGTTGGAGGATTACCTGGCGTGGGGCGGCTTCGAAGCCCTGCGGCGGGCGTTGCTGCGTCGTCCCGAGAGCATCGTGGACGAGGTGAAGGCGTCCGGATTGGTGGGACGAGGGGGCGCGGCCTTCCCCACGGGCGTGAAGTGGGAAGCCGTCGCCCGGGAATCCCGCACCCCCAAGTACGTCGTCTGCAACGCGGACGAAAGTGAGCCCGGCACCTTCAAGGACCGGGTCCTCATGGAGGGGGATCCCTTTGTCCTGGTGGAAGCGATGGCCATTGCCGGCCACGCGGTGGGCGCCGAGGAAGGGTACATCTACGTGCGTGGGGAGTACATCCGGGCCTATGAGCGGATAAAGAACGCGGTGGAAGAGGCCACCCGCGCGGGGTTCCTGGGGGATCACATCCTCGATTCCGATGTTTCCTTTCACGTGCACGTGTACCGGGGCGCCGGCGCGTACGTGTGCGGCGAGGAGACCGCGCTGTTCGAGAGCATCGAGGGGAAGCGGGGCCAACCCCGCCAGAAGCCGCCCTTCCCCACGACCCACGGATTGTTCGGCCGGCCCACGGTCATCAACAACGTGGAGACGCTGGCCAACATCCCGCCCATCGTCCTCCACGGGCCGGAGTGGTTTCGCTCCCTCGGCCCCGAGGATGCTCCCGGCCCCAAGCTCTACTCCGTCAGCGGCGCGGTGAACGCGCCGGGGGTGTACGAGGCTCCCATGAGTGTGACCTTGCGGGAGCTCATCGAGGAGTACGCGGGTGGGGTGCGCAACGGCGGTCGGGTGCAGGCGGTGCTCGTCGGCGGGGCCGCGGGGACGTTCCTGGGACCGAAGGAGCTGGACGTGCCCATGAGTTTCTCCGGGTTGAGGAAGGTGGGGGCCGCGCTGGGGTCGGGCGCGGTCATGGTCATCGACGAGCAGGTGGACATGTGGGAGGTGTTGTTGCGCCTGGCGCGCTTCTTCGCCCATGAGTCCTGCGGCAAGTGTTACCCCTGCCAGTTGGGCACGCAGCGCCAGCTGGAGATCGTCCGGCGTATGGCCTCCGGCCGCATCCGCTATCAGGACATCTTGCGTCTGCGGGATATCCAGGCGACGATGGCCGATGCGTCCATCTGCGGTTTGGGACAGACTGCGGGCAACGCGATTCTGAGCGGCCTGCGGGTCATGGGGTTGGACGTATCTTGAGTGAGGAATGAGGAGCACGCTATGCACGTGATCATCGACGGTCAACGGGTTCCCGTCACCGAAGGGATGACGATTTTGGAGGCCGCGGAGCAGGTGGGCATCCACATCCCCCGCCTCTGTTATCACCAGAGCTTGACCCCCGCGGCCATTTGCCGTCTATGTGTGGTGGAGTGGGAAGGGGCCCGCACCCTGGTCCCCGCGTGTGTTGCCCGCGTGCAGGATGGCGCGGTCATTCACACGGAGAGTGAACGGGTGCGGCGGGCTCGCCGGACCATCCTCGAGCTTCTGGCCTCCACCGTGGACCTGAGCGAGGCCCCCGATCTGTTGGCCTACGCGGCGGAGCTGAACGCGGACCTGGACCGGTTTGCCGACGGCGCCCGGCGGGAATTTCCCGTCTACGACGATAATCCCTTCTACATCCGGGATTACAACAAGTGCGTCCTCTGTCAGCGGTGTGTTCAGGCGTGTGGGAACGACATGCAGTTCACCTACGCGCTGACCGTCAGCGGCCGCGGGTTTTACTCCCGCATCGACACCTTCTACCACGCGCCTATGCCGGAGACGACATGCGTCTTCTGCGGTAACTGCGTTGCCGTGTGCCCGACGGGCGCGCTCAAGGAAAAAGGGCCTTTCCCATCTCCCCAATCCCCGGTCCTAGACGCCCGCCCTTCCGAGCCCTGATCTCCAACCTCCGAATCCCCAATGCCAAAAGGAGATACCTATGGCGACGAACTACATCATCACCCACGGTCGAGTCATCACCTTTGGACAGAACAATCGGATCATCGAGGACGGTGCAGTCGCGGTAGAGGGGGGATACATTGTCGATGTGGGCCCGACCGCGGAGGTCACGGCCCGGCACGCGAACTGGGAGCAGGTGGACGCGGGAGGCCAGATCGTCATGCCCGGCCTCATCGTGTCCCACACCCATTTTTACGGCACCTTTGCCCGGGGGATGTACATCCCCGGTCCCCCCATGAAGAACTTCCCCGAAATTCTGGCCCGACTGTGGTGGCAGCTCGACCGGGCCCTGGACGAGGAGGGGGTGCGCTATTCCGCGCTGGTGCCCCTCCTGGACGCCATCAAGCACGGCGCGACGACCTTGTTCGACCACCACGCGTCCAACCGGTTCGTCGAGGGGTCCCTGGACGTCATCGCGGACGCGGTGCTGGAGGCCGGCGTGCGGGCCGTCCTCTGTTACGAGGTCAGCGACCGGGACGGGCCGGATGTCGCCCGCGCGGCCATCGAGGAGAACGTGCGCTTCATCAAACGAGTCCGTCGGGAGAAGCACCCCCGCCTCGCCGCGACCTTCGGCCTCCACGCGGCCATGACCCTTTCCGACGAGACGCTGACGCGCTGTGTCGAAGAGGCCCAGGCCCTGGGCAACGTGGGCTTTCACATCCACGTGGCCGAAGGCCCCTTCGATCAGGACGTTTCCCTGGAACGCTACGGGATGCGCGTCGTGGACCGGCTTTACCGCCGGGGTATCCTGGGCCCGGACACCATCGTGGCCCACGCGATTGACATCGACGCCTGGGAAATGGAGCTCCTGCGGGATACCGGCACCTGGGTATCCCACCAACCCCGTTCCAACATGAACAACGCGGTCGGCGTGGCCGACGTGCCGACCATGCTCCGAGGGCACATGAAAGTGGTGTTGGGGAACGACGGCTTCAGCAACAACATGTTCACCGAGATGCACGTGGCCTACCTCTTGCACAAAGTCCACCGCCGTGACCCCCGGGTGCTCTCCGCGGACCAGGTGCTCTCCATGCAATTCGTGAACAACGCCCGTCTGGCCACCCATTTCTTCCCCTTCACCGTGGGGGAACTCACGCCGGGCGCGGTGGCGGACATCATCTTCCTCGACTACGACCCACCGACCCCTCTGACGGTGGAGAATTTGCCCTGGCACGTGATCTTCGGCGTGGACGGAACCCAGGTGACGACGACCATCGTTCACGGTCGTTTCCTCATGCGGGACCGACAGGTGCTCACCCTGGACGAGGCGTCCATCATGGCCCGCTCACGCGAGGTCGCCAGGCGGACGTGGGAACGGTTCTGGACGTTGAGCAAGGCGACATGAGGAAGGGGACGGCGAAGTGGCATGACCTGACATCCGTGAGGCTGGGGGAGGCCGGAGGAGGTCTCCTCCTCCTCTTCCTCCTCTCGGAGATTTTCTACCTTGTTCTGGCCTGGCGGTTTCCTCTGCCCCGCCTTTACGCGACGAACCCGCCGGTGGACTTTGCCAAGTTGACCCATTACGCGTGGGGGGCTGCCGCGGGACTCCTGGCCGCGTACGTCCTCCTCTTTGCCGCGCTCGCCCGGGTACTGTGGTTCGACAAGCAAGGGGTGAACGGGGTCGATGTGCGGTGGATCAAGGGCGGGGCGGCCCTCTTCGCGGTCACCCTGTTTTTCCTTTACCCCATTTTCGCCATCGACATGCTCATGTACGCGGTCCGCACCCGCTTGTGGCTCCTGTACGGGGCCAATCCCCTTCTCACCTTCCCCGCCCAATTTCAGGACCCCTGGATCGGGCTGACGGGGGAATGGGCTACGACCGCGTCGGGGTACAGTCCCCTGTGGGAGATGCTGGCCGTGGTGCCGGGGTGGTTTACCGAGCCCCATCACTTTGCCGCGCACCTGATGGGGTTGAAGGGCATCGCCCTGGCCGCGTTCCTGGGGGATGTCTGGGTGCTGGACCGGGTGTTGCAGCAGGTGTGGCCGAGGACGCGGGGGTGGCGACTCCTGTATTTCGCCTGGAACCCCCTGGTCCTGTTGGAGCTGGTGGGGAACGGGCACAACGACGCGGTGATGCTCTTCTTCCTCCTGTTGAGCCTGTGGTTCTTCTGGCAGGAGAGGGAGGTGGCCGCGCACGCGTCCCTGGGGCTGGCCGTGCTCATCAAACTGACCCCCGTCTTCCTCTGGCCCTTCCTCTGGTTGTGGGGTGTGGTGCGGCGTCCTTCGTGGCGGGCGCGGCTGTGGTACTCCGCCTGGGTTGGGGGGCTGGTCGTGCTCACCGGCCTGCCCTTCCTCGTGTTCCTCTGGCCTGACCCGAGGCCGTGGCAGGCGTTGCGGGAATCGGACTTCGCCGGTCGGTCGTTGCAGGCGCTGGGCATTCTCATCGCGATGGCCCTGCATGTGCCCCACGCGTTCACTCGGGTCCAGAGGGGCCTTCGGCTGGTGTTTTGGGTCGCGTACGGCCTGCTCCTCGTGTGGGCGTGGCGCGGGTTCAGGAGGGACAGGGAGGCAGGGGTGCGCGCGGCGGGATTGCGTCTCGTTCAGGCGTGGCTCGTCGTTCTCTTCCTCCTGCTCCTCCTTTTCGCCAGCAACTGGCGTCCGTGGTACACCACCTGGGTTCTGGCGTTGGCCGCGTTGGCCCCTCTCCCCATGTGGCACTGGGGGGCCTTTGCCCTCTCCTTCACCGCGGCCACGGGGGACGTGTTCTGGACTTTCATCCGCTGGCGGCTTCGTCAGCATCTCACCCCGTTGATAGCCCACCTGCTGGGGGTACCCTGGGTATTCGGTGTCCCCCTGATCGCGGGGTGGCTGGGGCGAAATCGGGGGCCCTCCCCGGACGATGGGTGAACCCCCGTTTCGCTTTCGAGGGGAAGAACTCCCGGGGGTCCGATGTCGTCGGGACTTTGGAACTCCGGGTTGAAATCATCATCACAAGGAGGATTCTGTATGGCGCGTAAGATAACGTCCATTGCTGTCATCGGAGGAACGGGTAAGGAGGGATCGGGATTGGCGATGCGTTGGGCCCGGGCCGGGTACGAGGTCATCATCGGCTCACGTCGGGCGGAAAAGGGCGCGCGTGTGGCCGCGGAGCTGAACGAGCGCGCGGGCGTTACCTCCATCCGGGGGACGGACAACGCCTCCGCGGCCCGCGAGGGGGATGTGGTCGTCCTCACCGTTCCCTACAGCGCCCACAAGGCCACCCTGGAACAGATCCGGGAGGCCGTACAGGGCAAAGTCCTCATCGACGTCACCGTCCCCCTGAAGCCCCCCGACGTGACCGTCGTCCACATCCCCGAGGGGGGATCCGCGACCCGGGAAGCGCAGATGTTCCTGGGGGAGGGGGTGAAGGTCGTGGCCGCGTTCCAGAACATATCCGCGGCTCACCTGCGGCATCCGGATCACCCCATCGACTGTGATGTGCTCGTGTGCGGCGATGACCCGGAGGCCAAGGAAGTGGCCATCGAGCTGGCACGGGCCGCAGGGATGCGCGGCCTGGACGCAGGCCCCCTGGCCAACGCGGTCGTCATCGAAGGACTCACGCCGGTCCTCATCGGTATCAACAAGCGGTACAAGGCTCGTGGGGCAGGCATCAAGATCACAGGGATTGAGGAGGCCTCATCATGACGCATCCACTCTATCGTCTCGATGAGACGTTACTTTCCCCCGTGTGGGGACGCATCTTCCCCCTTGTGGTCGAACGGGGGGAAGGGACATATTTGATCGACGTGGAAGGACGTCGGTATCTGGACTTCACCAGCGGCATCGGGGTGACGAACACGGGACATGCGCACCCGCGCGTGGTTCAGGCCGTCCAGGAGCAGGCGGCCAAGTTACTTCACGGACAGGTGAACATCGCGCGGCACGTCCCCCTGCTGCGCCTGGCCGAGCGCTTGCAGGAGATCACACCCCCCGGTCTGGACCAGTTCTTCTTCTCCAATTCGGGGGCGGAGGCCGTCGAGGCCAGCATCAAACTGGCCCGCCACGCGACGGGTCGCCCGAACATCATCGCATTTCAGGGGAGCTTCCACGGGCGGACCGTGGGGACCATGTCCCTGACCTCCTCCAAGACCGTGTACAGGGTGGGGTACCAGCCCCTCATGGCCGGTGTCTTCTTCGCGCCCTATCCCTATGCCTACCGGTATGGGTGGGACGAGGAGACTACGGTGGACTTTGCCCTGAAGGAGCTCCGCTTCATCCTCAAGACCCAGACGGCTCCGGAGGAGACAGCGGCCATCCTCGTGGAGCCCGTGTTGGGCGAAGGGGGGTACGTTCCCGCGCCCCGCGCCTTCCTGGAGGGCCTGCGGGAGATCGCGGACCACTACGGCATTCTCCTCATCGCGGATGAGGTGCAGACGGGGTTCGGCCGCACGGGCCGCTGGTTCGCGGTGGAGCACAGCGACCTCGTCCCCGACATCATGGTCATGGCGAAGGGGATCGCCTCCGGGCTCCCCCTCAGCGGTATCGCCGCCCGCCCGGAGCTCATGGCCCGCTGGAAGGTGGGCACCCACGGGGGGACGTACGGCGGGAACGCGGTGGCGGCGGCCGCGGCCATCGCCACCATCGACGTCATCCGGGAGGAACATCTCCTGGAGAACGCACGCGCGCGGGGCGCCCAGCTCATGGCGGGCCTGCGGGAACTGCAGAAAGAATATCCCATCATCGGGGATGTGCGCGGGCTGGGCCTCATGGTCGCCAGCGAATTCACCCACGAGGACGGCACACCCGCGACGGAGGTGGCTAAGGCCACGGCCAGGGCCGCGTTCGAGCGTGGTCTCTTGCTCTTGACATGCGGCCCGTGGGATAATACCATTCGGTGGATTCCTCCCCTTATCGTCGACGAAGGGCACATCGAAGAGGCACTGAACATCTTCTCCCAGGCGTTGAAGGCCGCGATAGAGTGAACACGCAGCTCGAACAATTCGGATAACTGGAGGTGGCCCATGCTTTACGGTTTTCACGGTCGCATTCTGCACGTGGATCTGACGAACAACACGTTGGAAGTGGAAACCCCCGACGAACACTTCTACCGCAAGTACATGGGGGGCAGTGCCATCGGTCTCTACTACGCCCTCAAGCTCATTCCCAAGGGGGCGGATCCCCTGGGCCCGGAAAATGTCATGGTCTTCGCGGTCGGTCCCATGACGGGCGCGCCCATCTCCGGCCAATCCCGCCTCGCGGTGACCGCCAAATCCCCCCTGACCGGCGCCATCGGGGACTCCCAGAGTGGGGGATATTTCCCCGCGGAGCTCAAATTTGCCGGCTTCGACGCCATCGTCGTCAAGGGAAAGGCAGACCACCCCGTCTACCTGTGGATTCACGATGGGGAAGCGGAGATCCGGGACGCTTCCCACCTGTGGGGTAAGGTAACGGGGGAGGTGGAAGACCTGATCAAGGAGGAATTGGGCGAGAAGAAACTCCAGATCCTCCAGGTCGGACCGGCAGGGGAGAAAGGGGTCCGGTTTGCCGCGCTCATCAACATGGCCAACCGGGCCAACGGTCGGACCGGCATGGGCGCGGTCATGGGCTCCAAGAACCTCAAAGCCATCGTCGTCAAGGGATCCAGCAAATGGCGCCCCAAGGTCGCGGACCCGAAGAAGCTGCGCGAGTTGAGCAAATGGGGGGTGGAGCACCTGGAGTCCTCGGATTCGGCGGGCCTGGCCCTCCTGGGCACCGCGGAGATCGTCGTCTCCCAGAGCAAAGGGGGCGGGCTCCCCACCCGTAACTGGGAATCGGGCTACTTCGAAGGGGCAGAGCGGATCTCGGGTGAACGCATGTACAACGAGATCCTCAAGGAACGGGATACGTGTTACGGCTGCATCATCCGCTGCAAACGGGTCGTCGAAGTGAAGGAGGGACCCTACAAGGTGGATCCCCGTTACGGTGGGCCGGAGTACGAAACATTGGCCACCTTTGGGGCCTATTGCGGGGTGGATAACCTGGAAGCGGTGGCCTACGCCAACCAGATATGCAACATGTACGGCATGGATACGATCTCCTGCGGGGCGACCATCGCCTGGGCTATGGATTGTTTCGAGCGCGGTCTCATCACCACGGAGGACACAGGGGGGATCGAGCTGCGCTTCGGCAATGCGGATGCCATGGTGAAGATGACGGAGATGATCGCCCGTCGTGAGGGCTTCGGCGATATCCTGGCCGAAGGTTCGGCCCGTGCGGCCCAGATCATCGGTCGGGGGACCGAGGAGCGCCTGGCCACGGTGAAGGGTCAGGAAATGCCGGCCCACATGCCCCACGTCAAGCGCTCCCTGGGCCTCATCTACGCGGTCAACCCCTTCGGTGCGGACCACCAGTCCAGCGAACATGACCCCGCGTACAAGGCCTATCCCGAACGCATGGCCACATTGGACCTGAAGGACCCGGTGAGCCGGCTCGTCCTCAACGGGGAAAAGGTCAAGTTCGCGGTGCGCACCCAGTGGTTCTACAGCGCGATGGACACGGTGGCCGTGTGTCAGTTCGTTTACGGCCCGGCCTGGCAACTCTACGATTCCCTCCAGCTCGTGGAGGCCCTGCGTGCGGTCACCGGGTGGAATGTGAGCCTGTACGAGCTGGAAGAGGTCGGACGCCGTCGCCTGAACATGTTGCGCGCGTTCAACGCACGCGAGGGGATCGGTCGGGATCAGGACAAGCTCCCCAAGCGCTTCTTCAAGGAAGCCCTCAAAGGGGGCAAGAGCGACGGCATCAAGCTGGACGAGGAGGAGCTGGAACGGGCCAAGGACATGTATTACGCCATGAACGTCTGGGATGTGGAGACGGGGATGCCCACCCGGGCCGCGCTGGAAAGCGTCAGCTTGCAGTGGGTCGCGGACCTGCTGGGGTTGTGAGCTCACCGACGTCGTCCTTCGGGCGTCCTCACCGGGGCGCCCGAGGGACATCTACCCTATACCAACGAGGTGATATATGCGCATTGCACTCCTAGGGGCCGGCATCATCGGCCAAGCCATCGTGAAGGATCTGGCCGACGGGGAGGACGTGGAGGAGATCCTCGTCGGCGATGTGAACGCGGCCGCGGCTCAACAGGCTGCCGCCGCGGCCGGGGAACGCGGTCGCGCCCTCGCCATCGACGTGACCGACCGGAAGACCACGGCGAAGGCCCTGCGCGATGTCGACGTGGTCATCAACGCCGTCCAGTACCGCTTCAACCTGGACGTCATGCACGCCTGCCTGGACGCGGGGGTCCACTACCTGGATCTGGGGGGGCTCTTCCACATGACCCGCAAACAGCTGGAGCTCGACGACGCGTTCCGTCGGGCCGGGTTGACCGCGGTTCTGGGCATGGGGAGCTGTCCGGGTGTCGCCAACGTGCAGACGGGCTATCTGGCCTCCCGCCTGGACACGGTCACCTCCGTCCACATTTACAACGGCAGCCACCCCCTGGCCGATGACCCGCTGAACGCGCCCTACTCCATCGAAACCATCCTGGACGAGATCACCCGACCGGCAATGGTCTTCCGAGACGGTCGGTTCGTGGAACGCCCTCCCCTCAGCGAGGAGGAGTACGTCCTCTTCCCCGAACCCATCGGTTACGCCAAGACCCATCTCAGCTTACACTCGGAAGTGGCGACGATTCCCCTTTCCCTTAAGGACAAGGGCATCCGGGAAGTCACCTTCAAGATCACCTTTTTCGGCTACTCGGAACGGGCCCTCCGGCAGTTGCAGTTCCTCGCCGAGTTGGGACTGGCCGACAGGGAACCGGTAGAGGTGCCCGGTGGTCGCGTGCGCCCGCGCGATGTGCTGGTCAGCGTGTTGCGACGGCAGGCCGCGGCCCGGTCCGCCTCGCAGCCCGCCTCCCCGCCTACGGGGGTCAAGGCCATCATGACCGTGGCCGAAGGCACGCGCGAAGGGCGTCCCGCCCGCCTGACGTTGACGACCTTTGCCGGACCCCACTCCCGTTGGGGGATCAGCGGGGGCAAACTCCTGGTCGCCTCCCCTCCCGCCATCGTGGCCCGCTGGCTCGCGGACGGTACCATCGACGACCCCGGTGTACACCCACCCGAAACGGTCGTTCCGCCGCGCCCCTTCTTCGCAGCCCTCGCCCAACGGGGGGCCTGGACTCGGGAGGCGGTGGAACTTTTCCTAAACGAGTAACGTATGTTATGTTATAAGCGAGACGAAGCAATCGGTGCCCGACAAGAGGGGGAGTGGCTCGTGTGCCCTTGCGAGTCCACCAGTGTGTCGGGCACCCAAACCTCTTAGCGGTGAGTCCGATGTACGCCATACAACCGGTACCGTCCAACGATAACGCGATCCTGAGGGCCGTCACCCAAATCGCTACCGAGGTCCTGCAGAACCGACATTGGGAAGAGAACATCACGGAGATCCTGGGCCAGCTCGGCCGCGCGGCCCGAGTCTGTCGGGTGTGCGTGTTCGCAAACGTGACTCTACCCGACGGGCGTCGGGGGCTTCAGCTCCGTTACGAGTGGCTTGCCCCTCACAGTCCTCCCGCATTGGTCGAGCTGGGGGCATGGCAGCGCGAGCACCCCTACCCCTGGGACGAGGGGCTCTTCGCGCGTTGGGCCCCCCTCCTGCAGCAAGGAGAGATCATCCACGGGCCCATCGCCCTCTTCCCCCCTAAAGAGGGTTATGCCCTCAAATCCCGGGGCATCCAATCCCTGGCTGTTGTCCCCATCTTCCAGGGGGACCAGTGGTGGGGTTTCCTCGGTCTCGACGAGTGCACCACTCCCCGGTTGTGGAGCGATGAGGAGCTGGATGTGCTGCGCTCGGCCAGCAGCATCCTGGGCGCGGCGTTGGAACGGCAACACATGCTCGCCCATGTCGAGATCCGCGCCCTGGAGATCGAGATCCTCAGCCAAGTGCTCCGGGCCCTGAACGCGACGCCCCACATCGATGAGGCCTTCCCCAAGATCGTCGCCCCGCTGCGGCAACTCACCCGCGCGGACCGCATCAGCCTGGCCATGTTCACCCCCGACCGCTCCGAATTCATCATCATCAGCCTGGACCAACCCCACCCCGAGCTGGGCAAGGGGTCCCGTATGCCCGTCGAGGACACCTCCTCCCTGGAGGACATCCTCAACGGGCGCATCCACATGACCCCCGACCTGGCCAAGGAAAAGGAGCGCCCGGGGGAGCAGCTCCTCTACGGGGCAGGATACCGCTCCCGCCTGAACATCCCCCTGAACGTCCAGGATCGCGTATACGGCGCCTTGAACTTCGCCTGGAAACGGCCTTACGGCTTCGAGGGGCTCTCCATCCCCGTCCTCCAGCGTCTGGCCGACGCCATCGCCCTGGCCATCGAACGGACCCATCACCTGGTCGAGGAGCAAGAGCGCCGTCACGAAATGGAGCGCCTTTTCCAGTCCGCGGCCGCGCTGACGGCCAACCTGGAGCTCGACGAAGTCCTGGAGCACATCCTCGATTACCTGGAGGAGCTGACCCATTACGACAGCGCGACCATTCTCCTCGTCGAAGGGGATGCCCTGCAGGTGAAGGCCATGCGCGGGTTCGCCCATCCGGAAGTGTACATGCAACGCCGCTACCCCCTGGACGACCCTTATTTCCGGCGCATGCGTGAGACGGGGAAGCCCATCCTCCTGGAGGATGCGTCCGCGGATCCCCTCTTCGAGAACTGGGACGACCATTATCCCATCCGTGGGTGGCTGGCCGTTCCCCTCATCGTGCGGGATAAGGTCCTGGGGTACCTGACCCTGGAGAGTCGGCGGGTGGCCGCGTTCGGGGAAAAGGAAACGCGCTTGGCCCAGGTGTTCGCCAATCACGCGGCCACGGCCATCGAAAACGCGCGCCTCTTCCAGCAGGCCCTGCGCCTGAACCGGGAGCTGGAGGCCGCGCTCCAGGCCCGGACGACCCTCATCCATCGGGTCTCCCACGAACTTCGCACCCCCCTCACCCTCATCCTGGGCCTGGCCGAACTCCTCCAAACCCACCCCGAGGTCCAATCCCTCTCCGAGGAAACCCGTAACCTCCTGGAGAACCTGGTCCACGAGGCCCGGCATCTGCGGCACATGGTCAACCAGGTCCTCAGCCTCAAGCAGGTGGAACAGGAGCCCATGCGCTTTCAGGCCATCGACGTCCACAAGTGGGTCGAAGGGGTGTCCGCGGGGTGGCGCATCCTCTTCCAGAAGAAGGGGCAAACCCTCCAC
The DNA here is from genome assembly GCA_015489285.1 of Anaerolineae bacterium. Lineage (GTDB taxonomy): Bacteria > Chloroflexota > Anaerolineae > JAADDB01 > JAADDB01 > JAADDB01. The sequence goes on from WGAA01000156.1 coordinate 16,355, forward strand.
GTGGACATCGACTCGGGGGTGGGCCACATCTGGGGGGATCCCAACTTCCTCCAGCAAGTCCTCGACAACATCCTGGACAACGCGTACAAGTACACGCCCGAAGGGCGGAACATCTACCTCTCCGTTCGCCCCTACGACGGATCCTACGTCCTCTTCCAGATTCGGGACGAGGGCATCGGCGTGCCCCCCGAGGAGATCCCCCACCTGTTCGAGCAATTCTATCGGGTGGAGCGGAAGGAGAACTACCGGGACAAGGGGCTCGGCCTGGGTCTGGCCCTGTGCAAGGGCATCGTGGAACGCCACGGAGGACGGATTTGGGTGGAAAGCGAGGGGGAAAATCGGGGGATGACGGTCTACTTCACCGTGCCGGTGGATGGGAGGGAGACAACGATTAACGATTGACGATTAACGATTAAAAAGTTGACGGAAGGACAAGATCGGCCCAACAACGTCAACGTTCGTAACGAGTGACGAGTAACGAGTAACTGCCTGGAGCGAGAACAAGGTTGATTCTACAGCGCCAACCCACTCGCCCAAATTACGCATTACGTATCACGCATCACGCATCACGTCATCACGTCATCACGCCGAGATGCGTCTGCAATGCCGACTTTCTCCCCGCCGCCTGACGCCTGACGCGTCAAGTAAACCTCCCCCTCCGGAGGCGCGTTCACCGCGAGTAGACTCATGTGCGGATCCCGCACCTCGTACCAGAGGATGGTATGTCCCCGGGTGTAGGGGTTTTCCTCTAGGGCCTCGGAGAAGGTGGCCCACGTCTGGGGGAAGATCTCGTTATTGGAGAGGACATACCAGCGTCCCCGGTAGGGGAAGATGCACAGGACGTGGGCGCCCATTTGCAGTCCTTCCCAAAGGGAGGAGAAGTCAAAAGGGTTGAGAAGAAGGGTGACCACGTAACAGCGCCCCCCATCCGCGAAGAGGCGCACGTGTTGCGCGGCCACATAGGCCAGACCATCGCAATCGTCCTCGAAGACCCCCTTTTCCCTCCACTGCCACTGGGCATAGGCCAGGGAGGCGATCACGTCGAAGGCCCCCTTGAGGGGGTCAGAGCGCCAGCGGGTGTGCTCACGCCACCAGCGGGCAAAGCTCTCCGGCGAGTCGAACCGCCGCGGGGGCAGGGGAAGATGAGGCCGGAATCGGTCCGCCAGTCGGGAAAGGGGACGACGCCCCAGGCGGAACCACAGGGCCCACAGGGGGACGTATACCTTCAAGAACGCACGTTGATACCATTTCATGGCTCAGGGCAATCCCAAGCGTTTGCGGAAATCCTCGATGGTGCGCAGGAGCCCCTCCCGCACGGGGATGCGGGGTTCCCAGCCCAGGACTCGACGGGCCTTGCTAATGTCGGGACGGCGTTGTTTGGGATCGTCCTGGGGGAGGGGCTTGAACACAATGCCCGCGGTGTTCCCCGTCAACTCGTTGACCAGCTCGGCAAAGTCGATAATGCGGTACTCCTCCGGGTTTCCGATGTTGACCGGTTCTACCTCATCGGAGAGGAAGAGGCGGTAGATGCCCTCGATGAGGTCGTCGACGTAGGTGAAGGATCGGGTTTGGGTGCCGTCGCCGTAGACGGTCAGGGGCTGCCCGCGGAGGGCTTGCGTCAGGAAGTTAGGCACGACCCGACCGTCGTTCAAGCGCATCCGGGGGCCGTACGTGTTGAAAATACGCACAATGCGCGTGTCCAGTCCGTGAACCCGATGGTAGGCCATGGTGAGGGCTTCCGCGAAGCGCTTGGATTCGTCGTAGATGCCGCGGATGCCGATGGGGTTCACGTTTCCCCAGTACGTCTCCGGTTGGGGGTGAACGAGGGGGTCCCCGTAAACCTCGGAGGTGGAGGCGAGGATGAAGCGGGCGCCCTTGGCCTTGGCCAATCCCAGCGTCCTGTACGTGCCGATGGCGTTGACCTTCCCGATCTGGATGGGGAACGCGGGGAAGTCCACAGGACTGGCCGGGGACGCGAAGTGAAATACGGCATCCACATCCCCTTCCACGTAGATGTACTCGGTCACATCGTGGAAGATGAACTTGAAGCGAGGGTGCCCGGCCAGATGGGCGATGTTATCCGTCGTCCCCGTGATGAGGTTGTCCATAGCGATAACCGTGTGTCCCTCGGCCAGAAGCCGATCGCACAGGTGGGAGCCGAGAAATCCGGCACCGCCGGTCACCAATATGCGCATAAGCCCAATCCCTCCTGTCCTAGTCTTCCCCGACGAAGGTGACGACGGTGACGCCATCCCCACCTTCGTTGGGGGCTCCGGGTTTATAGGATGCCACCAAAGGGTGATCTCGCAGGAAATCCCGCACCGCGCGGCGGAGCACCCCTGTCCCTTTGCCGTGGATGATCCGCACATAGGGCATGCCGGCCAGGTACGCGTCGTCGATGTACTTTTCCAGGACGGGGAGCATTTCGTCCACAGTCAGGCCGCGCACGTCCAGCTCGCTGCGCACGGCCGTCTTAGCAGGGGCGACCACCCGTCCCCCCTCCGGGACTTCTCCCCGGGGACGCTCCCGGAATTCCACCCGTTCCCGGGGCAGGCGCAGGCGAAACGAACCGACCTGCACTTCCACCTCCCCCTTCTCATCCACATCCGTGACCTCGCCCTCCGCGTGGAGGCTGGGCACGTACACCCGATCCCCTTTCCTAAGGTGTTCCGGTTCCCGGGTGGAGACGGTTTCCGGCAGGGGGGAGAGCTCCTTTTCCCGCCGCGCGGCAATGTGTTCCACCTCGCGCAGCGTTTCCTGGATGGCGGGACGCTCCTTGGCCGGGACGAGTTTGCGCAATCGGGCGCGCAGCCGCCGGATCTCGTTCCGCAACTCGTCCAGCTCGGCCTGGGCCTCCTCGCGGGCCCGGTTGATGGTCTCCCGCCGTTCCCGTTCGATGTCCGCCAGGCGCCGCTGAAGGGCCTCCTCCCGTTCCCGCACCTCTTTCAGCCGCGCCTCCAGCTCCTGTTCCAGCCGTCGTACCCGTTCTCGGGCCTCCCGGATCTCCGCCAGGAGCGCGTCGGCTTCCAGGCTTTCCGGGCGGACCATACTCTGGGCCGTCTGGAGGATGCCCGGATCCAGGCCCAGGCGGCGGGCAATGGCCAACGCGTTCGAGCGGCCCGGCAGGCCGATGGTGAGCTCATATGTGGGCTGCAGCGTCTCCGGGTCGAACTCCACACTGGCGTTCATCACCCCCGGGGTCGTGTGGGCGAAAACCTTGAGCTCCGAGTAGTGGGAGGTGGCCAGGGTGGTGATGGAACGTTGCAGGAGGTGGAGGAGGATGGCTCGGGCCAGGGCTGCCCCCTCCTCCGGGTCGGTACCCGCTCCCAGCTCGTCGAGGAGGACGAGGGAGTGGGAGGTGGCCCGGTGCAGGATGTCGACGATGTTCGTCATATGGGAGGAGAAGGTGGACAGGGATTGTTCGATGGATTGTTCGTCCCCGATGTCCGCGTAGACCCCGTCGAAGACGGAGAATCGGGTGCCCTCCTCCGCGGGGATGGCCATCCCCGCCTGGGCCATGAGGACGAGAAGGCCCACCGTCTTCAGGGTGACCGTCTTCCCCCCCGTGTTCGGACCGGTGATCAGGAGGATGAACCAGTCGTCGTCGATGTAGACGTCGATGGGCACGACCCGGTCCCTGGGGATGAGGGGATGTCGGGCCCGACGCAGGTCGAGAACAGCCCCGGGATGGACGGGGAGGTGTTCGGGGGTGTGGGTGTCCAGCCGCGGGGGCACCTTGTGGGGACGCTTGAAGGGCACGACTTCGGGGATGATCGCGTCCAGGTCGTCCGCGTACTTGGCCTTGGCAAAGACCAGGTCCAGGTACGCGAGGGTCTCCACCGTCCCCCGGATGTAGGGCGCCTCTTCCGCGACGAGGGCGCTCAGGTCCGCGAGGATGCGGCGGATCTCCCGCTCCTCCTCCAGCTCCAGCTCCCGCACCCGGTTGCCGAGTTCGACGACGGCTAAGGGTTCCACGAACAGGGTAGCCCCGCTGGCCGATTGGTCGTGGATGAGTCCGGGGATACGGCCTTTGTAGTCCGCTTTGAGGGGGAGGACGTAGCGGCCGTTGCGCTGGGTGATGAGGGGTTCCTGGAGGAATTGGGCGACCTCCGGGTCCCGGATCATGCGTTCCAGCGTGCGGGTGACCCGTTCCCGCGCGTCCCGGAGCTCCCTCCGGATGCGGGCTAGGCGGGGGCTGGCCGCGTCGACGACCTCCCCCTGGTCGTCGATGGCCCGGCCGATTTCGTCGGCCACGTGCTCACAGGGTTCCATCTGGTAAGCCCGGTCGGCCAGGTTGGGGAACTGGTTAGCCGCGCGCGTGATCGTCTGGCGCAGGATACGGGCCCGTTGCAGGGTGCTCCGGATTTCCAGGAGCTCGTTGGGGAGGAGGACCTTCCCCCGTTCCGCCTGGTCGACCAGGGGACGCACGTCGTGGACGCCCCCCAGGTGGACGCCTCGTGTCGTGAGGAGGAGGCGGGCCTCCCGCGTCTCCTCCAGCAGGTGTCGTACGTCCTGCAAGTTCATCACCGGTTCCAGGCGCAGGGCCAGGTCGCGGCCCGCGGAAAAGGACGTGTACCGCGCCAGGTTCTCCCGGATGGTATGCCATTCCAACCCTTTAGCCGTGCGTTCGTGCATCATCCCTACCGCATTTCTC
>WGAA01000157.1 GCA_015489285.1 Anaerolineae bacterium
CGGGCGCATCGCCGCGGAACTGGGCGCGCGCATCATCAAGACCTACTACTGCGAGAACTTCGAGCGGGTCGTCAACACCTGCCCCGTGCCCGTGGTCATCGCCGGTGGCAAGAAGATCCCCGAGAAGGACGCGCTGACCATGGCCTACAACGCACTTCAGGCCGGAGCTGCGGGCGTGGACATGGGCCGCAACATCTTCCAATCCGAGGACCCGGTAGCCATGATCCAGGCCGTGCGCGCCCTCGTCCACGAAAACGCCACCCCGGACGAAGCCTACGAACTCTTCCTGGAACTGAAGCATGGGGGAAACGATTAACGATTGACGATTGACGATTAAAGGGTCAGCGCAAGGACAAGGCTGTCCCAGCAGCGCCAACATGAATAACGAGTAATGAAGTAACGAGTAAAGGGTTGGCACGAGGAGAAGGTTGGCCCAGCAGCGCCAACCCGGCCCTAAGTTACGCATCACGCATTACGCATCACGTATCACGTATCACGCATCACGTCCTGCGCCAGAAGCGCTGACTCACCCCTCGCGCCTGACGCATGACGTGTGACGCATGACAAGGACATTGCCCATGAAAGTCGCTATGTACTATCGCAACGACGACGTGCGCATCGAAGAGATGCCCGTCCCCAAGATCGGACCGGGGGAACTCCTGGTCAAAGTAACCGCCAGCGGCATCTGCGGCTCCGACGTGATGGAGTGGTACCGCATCAAAAAGGCCCCGCGCGTCCTGGGCCACGAAGTCGCGGCGGAAATCGTGGAAGTGGGCGAGGGAGTCCAGGGTTTCCACGTGGGCCAGCGTGTGGTGGTGACCCACCACGTGCCCTGCAACAACTGTCTCTACTGCCAGCGAGGGCAACACACCCTGTGTGACACCCTCCACAGCACCACCTTCGACCCCGGGGGCTTTGCCGAATACCTGCGCGTGCCCGCCATCAACGTGGAAAAAGGCGGCGTCGTCCCCATCCCCGACGAAGTCTCCAACGACGCGGCCACCTTCACCGAACCTCTGGGCTGCGCGGTGCGGGGCATGAGGGAGATCGGCTTCCAGCCCGCGCGCACCGTCCTGGTCCTGGGTAGCGGCCTGGCCGGGATGCTGAACATCAAGTTGGCCAAGGCCCTGGGCGCGGGCCGCATCATCGCCACGGACATCAACGACTTCCGCCTGGACATGGCGAAGAAGGCCGGGGCCGAAGTGGTCATCAACGCGGCCAAAGAAGACGTGGTCGCCCGTGTCTGGAAAGCCAACGGCGGCCGGGGCGCGGATTACGTCATCGTCTGTGCCGCCGCGCCGCCCGTGTTCCGTCAAGCCCTCGACGCGGCCGACCGGGGCGCGACCATCCTCCTCTTCGCCATTCTCAAGCCGGGCGTAGAAGTCCCCTTCCACGTCTACGACTTCTGGCACCGGGGTCTGACCCTCAAAGGGACCTATGCGGCCGCTCCCCGCGACCTGAACGAAGCCATGGAACTCCTGCGGACCCGCCGCGTCGAAGTGGAAGACATGATCACCCACCGCCTGCCCCTGGAGCAGGCCCAAGAGGGATTCCGCCTGGTCGCCGCGGCCAAAGACTCCATGAAAGTCATCCTCTATCCCCACGGCGTGCCGGACGCCCCATGATTCGCCTTACAGGGCCCCACACGGGAGGTGGGGCCCACCTATTCCTTTGCGTCCCCCTTCTTCTCCCTCTGCAAGAGCTCCATAAAGCGGGGGAGGAGCTTCTCGGTCTCGGGGCTGGGGCGGAACGTGTCCAGGAGGGCCCGAGTCTCTTCGGGGGATAGATACGCCTTGTAGACCTGCACGTAGCGCAAGAACCGTTGCCGGTTCTCCTCCACCGTCAACTCCGGGTGAAACTGCGTCGCCCATATGAGCTTGCCCGGCACCCGGAACGCCTGATAAGGGCTCCTTTCCGAGTATGCCAGGGACACCACCCCCGGCGGCAACCGTTCGGCCCGTTCCTTGTGTCCCAACTGGGCCCAGAACACGGGGGGAAGAATGCGGAACAACTCATCCTGTTGGCCCTCCGGAGTCAGATAAACGGGGAACGTTCCCACCTCCATGTTGGCCTCATCCCGCACGATCTTTCCTCCCAGGGCCTCCACAAGCAGGTGGAACCCGAAACAGGAGGCGAACATGGGGTGGCCCAACTCCACGATCTCCACCAGGCGGCTCAACGTCGCGTCGAAGGAGGGGAGATTCCGCTTCGTCACGTCGAAATGCCCCGCGCCGCCGATGAGCAGCGCGTCGAAGGACAACACATACTCCAGCGCGGGAGGACCTTCCAGGAGGCTGTGGGGCACGACCGCGTCCAGGGGAAGATTCAGGCGCGCGGCAAAGGACATCCGTTCCTCAACCCGCGCGGGATCGTCTACATACCGAGCTTGCAAGAGGAGAAACCGCACTTCGACCTTCACCTCACCGGGATTCCCGACCGTCGTAGTGGCACGGAAAGGGGCGACAACGCGGTCGGCAATAAAAAAGTGGGCGGTACAGGACTCGAACCTGTGACCTCCTCCTTGTAAGGGAGGCGCTCTAACCAACTGAGCTAACCGCCCGCGACGCAAGGCCTATTATAGCGGGGGGATACGGGCCGAGCAAGTCGTCGAGCCGCGCAAGTCAACCCTTTATCGCACCTCTCAATCCTTCTTCAACAACACCGCTCGTCCTCGCCCCTCCCCCTCATCGGGCCCGACGACCCCCATCTCCTCCAGCGTCTCCAGGAGCTTCTGCGCTCCGTGGAAGCCCACGGGGAGCTTCCGTTGCAACAGGGACGGGGATACCCGATCGTACCCGCGGATGACCTCCAGGGCCTGCTCCACGAGGGACTTCTCCTTGGGCAACTCCACATGCTTCCACGGCACATCCACATCCGAGGCCACCCCTTCCCGCTGTTGCCACCACGTGACCACCCGTTCGATCTCCTCATCGGAGACGTAGGCGCCTTGCAAGCGCAGCGGACTGGGACGGTCCGGGGGGAGGAAGAGGGCATCCCCCTGCCCCAGGAGGGCCTCCGCGCCGGGCATATCCAGAATGACGCGCGAGTCCACCTGGGAAGCCACCGCGAAGGCCAGGCGCGCGGGGAAGTTCGCCTTGATCAGCCCGGTGATCACGTCCACACTCGGCCGCTGGGTGGCCACGACCAGGTGAATGCCCGTGGCGCGGGCCATCTGGGCCAGACGGGTCAACAGGTGTTCCGCCTCGCCCTTCGTGGCCAGCATGATATCGGCCAACTCGTCGATTACGATGGCGATGTACGCCAGGGTGGGCTTCTTGTGTTCCTTGGCCCAGCGGTTGTACGCCTCGATGTTGCGCACCTTAGCCTGGCGGAAGAGCCGGTAACGGTCGTCCATTTGCAGGGCGGCCCACGTGAGCGCGCGCAGCGTATCCTCCACATCCGTCACCACCGGACCCAGCAGGTGGGGGACGCCGTTGAAGTTCGTGAGTTCCACCCGTTTCGGGTCCACCAGCAGGAGGCGGAGGTCGTGGGGCGTGTTTCGCATGAGCCAGGTGACGAGCATGGCGCTGATGGCCACCGACTTCCCCGACCCGGTCGCGCCGGCGATGAGCAGGTGGGGCAACTTGGCCAGGTCGGAGACCACCGGGTTCCCCGTCACATCGCGGCCCAGGGCCAGGGCCAGCGGGCTGCGGATGCGCTGGAAGGCCTCGGACGCGAGCAACCCGCCCAGGCGCACGACTTCCACCTCGGGGTTGGGCACCTCGATGCCCACGTAAGGCTTCCCGGGCACCGGCGCCTCGATGCGGATGGGCGCGGCGGCCAACGTCAGCGCCAGATCCGTCTCACGGGCGAGGATTTGACGCACGGAGACGCGGCGCACCTTCCCCCCCTGCTTCTTCGTCAGGGGTTGGATGCAGAATTGGGTCACCGCGGGGCCCTGGTGGATCTCCACCACCCGGACGGGGATGCCGAAACTCTCCAACGTGCGCCGGATGCGTTCCGCGCGGCGGCGCACATCCTGGGATAAGGTGCCGCTGCCCATGGTATCCCGTTCCAGGAGGCTCAGCGGGGGCAGGCCGGACCCCACATCCACCAGGAACGCCTCCTCCTGCGGCCCCTCGCTCCCCGAGTCCTCCCGTCGAGCCCGCCATCCCTCCAGCCACCGGCGCACCCGGGACGGCCCCTCGCGGTGGGGTTTAGGACGCCGGGGGAGATGCCACCCCAACCAGGGGCCCACCTGCGCGCGCAACCACAACTCCCACGTGGCGAACACATCCCGGTCCACCGTCCAGGGGGCGAACCGGAGGAGCAGATACGCGCTGAGGAGGCCCATACCGCCGAGGAGCGCGCCCGCGACGTCTCGCCCGCCCAAGCGCGTCAGGGCCGCGAACACACTCCAGCCCACCCAACCGGCGATCTCCCGGGCCCGTTCGGGCGTCGATGCGGACGCGTACGCCGCGGCGCCCAGGGCCGTGAACAGCCCCAGCTCCCATCCCAGGAGCCATCGGGGATCCAGGCGGCGAAGTTCGCGGAGGTCTGCGGGATAGCGGGTCAGGAGCGCGGTCAGCAACGCCAGGGGGAAAGCGGCCCATCCCCACAGGCCCTGCCACACGTTCCAGAGGGCATGAGCCGGGGCCAGGGGAAGGAAGGCGAGGCCCCATCCGAGGAGGGGCAGGAGGAAAAGCCACCGCGCGCGGGCCCCCCTGAGACGGGTGTAGCCCCGCTCCAGCGTCTCCGTTATCTTCCCCACTCGCTTTCGGAACCCCGGCTTCAGTGGTCGAGAAGAGCGATAGCGTCGTTTCGGGCGTCTGCGTCGTTTCAATGGTATCCCGTTTTCGAATGCACTTCCATGAGAATCAGGGCCAGACGGCGGTTCTTCCCGTCCACATCCTTCACCTTCACCCGGACGGCATCGCCCTCCCGGGCCGCCTCGTACGGTGCGGGCCATCCTCGCACCGTCAGATCAGAGACGTGGATGAGCCCCTCCAAACCCTCTTCCACCTGGACGAAGATGCCGAAGTGGACCACGTGGGTCACCACGCCGTCCAGCTCATCGCCCACGTGGAACCGCTCCTCCACATGGGCCCAGGGATCGGGTTGCAGTCGTTTGATGCTCAGGGCGATTTTGCGCTGGGTGGGCTTCAGGCCCAACACGTAAACCCGCACCTCATCGCCCGGTTGGACCACGTCCCCGGGGTGTTCCACCCGGGCCCAGGAAAGTTCCGAAATGTGGACGAGCCCTTCGATCCCGCCGATGTCGACGAAGGCCCCGTAGGGGGCCAACCGTGTGACCTTCCCGTCTAGGATATCACCGGGTTTCAGAGTTTGCCAAAGTCGAATGGCCCGCTCGTCCTCCAGGGCTGCCCGTTCCGAGAGGATGAGGCGTCCCCGGTCCCGGTCGATTTCGATGATGCGCAGGCGGAGCGTCTGGCCGATTTTCTCGCTCAGCACCCGCAGGCGCTCCTCGATGTCGGGAAGGCGGGGCAGGTTCAACATGTGAGATGTGGGCACGAATCCCTGGATGGAGTAATAGTCCACGAGGACGCCCCCTTTGTTACAGCCGCTCACCGGCAGTTGCAGGATGCGGTAGGCCCGCATGTCCTCCTCTGCCCGGTCCCAGTCCTCGGG
>WGAA01000158.1 GCA_015489285.1 Anaerolineae bacterium
CCCCTCCACCGTGTGCCGGTGGGGGAGCCGAATGCTGCGGGCCCACCCGGTGTACTCCCCCTCGAGGACGTTCAGGGTGGAGGTCTTGCCGATCTTCCGCTCCCCCAGGAGGACGGGGATGCGCGCGGCGTCCCGGGCCAGGAGGTCATGGGCCAGACCGCGTTCCGCCTCCCGACCGAAATAATCCCGGGGCGATGAGACCGGGTTGGGAAAGTTCAGCTCGATCATGGTTACACCCACCGCCACAGCTCGGCCGTCGTGTTCAAAATGATGTCCGCCTCCTGCAACTCCTCCAACTCCCCGAACCCGGAAAGGACGGCCGCGGCCAACGCCCCTGCGGCCTTCGCCGCGCGCACATCGACGGGCGTGTCCCCCACCACCAGGATGTGCTCCGGGGAGACGCCCAACCGCCGGGCAGCGAGTCGAATGGGCGCGGGATGAGGCTTCAGCCGACGCACATCATCCCGGGTGATGATGATGTCGAAAAAGGGGCGGATGCCCGTGGCCTCCAGCATGCGCTCCGCCTCCTCGCGGGAACGCGTCGTCACCACCCCCAGGGTGTAGCGCGAGCGGAGATCGCTGAGCAAGGTGCGGGCGTTCTCCGTCAGCCTGTACTCGGGCGGGGCAGGATGGGGATGGAGCAGGGCATCGGCCTTCTCGGCCAGCCAGAAGGCCAAACGATCCAGGTGGAACACATCCAGCAGGGTGATGATCAGGTTGACCGTGTCCTCCAGGGACATGACGATACGTCGGGCCACCCGACGGGCGTCGAATTCCAGCAGGCGGGCCAGGGGCTGCAACACCCGTGCCAACCGCTCCACCACCGCGTCATCCGTCTCGAACAGGGTCCCGTCCAGGTCGAAAAGGATGACCCGGATCCCCCGGGCGCGCTCGGGGTTCCACCACCCCTTTTCCGGGGTCAACAGGGGCTCCTCCGGCGGGAAGGGGGGCAAGTCGAGGAGCTTGTAGTACACGTACCGCAGGACGACCCGGGTACAGGCGATGGTCGGGGCGGCCAGCAACGCGCCGATAACCCCGGCCACCAGCGCGCCGGCCAGCAATCCCACAAACACGACCAGGGGATGAAGCCGCACCCGATGCCCCACGATGTTGGGGATGAGGAACACGCTGTCCAGCTGGAAGACGAGCAGGTAGACCACGGTCACGATGAGCGCGAAGACCGGATGGGTCACGGGCAGCCAGGCGGACCCCTGAAGGAGGGCCAGGGTAACGGCAATGAGCCAGGCGAACAGGGGGCCAAAGGTGGGGATGAATTCCATGAAGCCGGAGAAGATGCCCAGCGCGATGGGGGTGGGCATCCCCAGGATCCAGAGGGTGACGCTGAGGATGAGCCCCACGACCAGGGCAAGGGTGAATTGCCCCTTGAGGAAGGCATCCCACGTCGCCGCGATCTCCCGCCCCAGGCGGGAAAGCTCCTCCCGGTACATGGGCGGCAGCTGACTCTGCACGGCCCGAAACATGAGGGGATAGTCCTTGACCAGCCAGAAGGTGACGACGAGGATGAAAAGCCCCCACCCCACCATCGAGGCCACCCGCCCCGCAACGATGAAGACCCCACCGGCCACCGGGGTGAGCGCCCCCCGCAGCGCGTCCAGCGCCGGACCCAACACGTCCAGCGGCCGAATGGTGAGTCCCCCCAGCGTGTACGGGTGCGCGGCCCACGCCTGGAGGGCGAGGAGGGCATCGTTCAAGTTCAAGCGCAACTGGTGCAGGGCGCTCAAGACCCGGGAGGTGAACAGGGCCGGCATCACGGCCAGCAGGAGGAGCAGGACGAGGAAGGTGAACCCGGTCAACACCCCGCGCGTCAGCCCGGTCCGCCGCTCCAGGTAATTCACGGGGATGCGGAGGAGGGAGGCCAACAGCGCGGCTGCGCCCAGGGGAGGGATGAGCACGCGAAAGGTGTACAGGACGAGCAGAAGGGAGACGAACAAAATCCCGCCGACGAAAAACTTCACCTGTGGAGACCAGCGTGTGGTTTCCACCTTTGCCCTCCGCTGGGCCCGATCTCGAACGCGGGGTGCGGGGAAGGATGTGGGGGGATGGCCGACGCCATCTCCCGTCCCTCATTCCTTCCCCGTACCCGCCTCACCGGGTTGGAAAAAGAGCGCGCTGCCCCCTCACCCCGGGGCTCAATGGATCAAGCCGATGGCTTGAGGTGGCCAGTAGCGGAAAATCGCCCGGCCTTGAATGTGCTCGCGGGCAACGGGTCCGAAACTACGGGAATCGTTACTCGCCTGTCGGTTGTCCCCCAAAACGAAGTAATGCCCGGGAGGGATGTGCGTTGGGGCCAGGTACCCCTTTGTCGGGCCGTTCAAATACGGCTCATCCAGGGGTTGGCCGTTAATGTACACCCGCCCATCGTGGATGGCGATGGTCTCCCCGGGCAGCCCCACGATGCGTTTGATCAGGTGAGGCCCCTTCTTGTTCAACTGCAAGACGACCACGTCCCCCCGTTGGGGTGGACGGAAGCGATAAGTCAACTTGTCCAGGATCACCCGGTCGTTCGTGTGGAGGGTTGGCTCCATGCTCTGCCCGTACACCCGGGTCGCCTGGGCCAGAAAGAGATGAATGACCAGGGCAATCAGCACGGCGGGCAGGATCGTGCCCAGGAATTCCCCCCACACCGCACGCGCTGCCCGCTCCAGGAACCCCGGTCGCGGGGGGGGCGCGACCGGGGGCACATCCTCACCGGCGTCGATGAAGCTGCGATCTTCCATCATCTTACGAACCTCGACCTCTTCCTTGCTCGACCCTAGCGGGACCGTCGAGAGCGGTCGCCGGTCCGACGGGGACGTCGGTCACCGGAACGGCCGCCGGAACGCCCTCCTCGGCCGCCGGAGCGCCCGCCGGAACGGCCTCCCGACCGGCCGCCGCTCAGCTTCCGGTCCTTCGCCCGGGCCTCCTCCGCGGTCCATCCCTCGAGGACGGCCTGGCGGCTCAGGCGGATCTTCCCCGTGTCCTTGTCCACGTCGATGACCATGACCATGAGCTCATCGCCCACCTTGACCACATCCTCCACCGAGGGGACCCGGTAGTCGGCCAGCTGGGAGATGTGGACAAGACCCTCGATGCCGGGCAGGATCTCCACGAACGCGCCGTAGGGCTCCACCCGGACGACCCGCCCGGTGAAGATCTCGCCCACCTGGGCCTCCTTCGTCAGCGTCTCGATCTCCCGGATGGCCGA
>WGAA01000159.1 GCA_015489285.1 Anaerolineae bacterium
GTGCGGCGCAGGTGGGTGAGCAGGTGACTCAGGTTGCGGAGTGCTCGCGGCTGGGGGATGTCGGACCAGAAGAGGAAGCAGAGGTGGTCGCGGCTCAGGGGTTGCCGGGCGGCGGCAAGACGATAGAGCAGGGCCCGCACCTGGCGACGTCTGATAGTCAGGGGACGACCGTTCCAGGCCGTCTGCGGCGGGCCGAGCATGTGAATGTGCAAATCCTGCGATTGGCCACCCTCGTGCAGCATGTCCGTCCTCGAGGAATACCGGTAACAAGGGGGATGCCTTTCCTCCTTATGTTAGAGGAAGCGTTCGGAAACTTGGGATTTTCTCGGCGTCACGCCGGGCGCTAAACTGCGGACTACGGCTAACGAGTAACGGAGTAACGAGTAACCGGATGGCGCGAAGTCTACGATTAACAATTGACGATTAACGATTAAAGGACTGGCGCGAGGACAAGGTTGACCCTATCGCGCCAACCCGGCTCTAAATTACGCATCACGCATTACGTTAGCAGGCCGGGACACGCCAGACTTCCGAAATCTGCGAGATTTCGGAAGTCTGAACCGGGCCTCATGCATTTCCGAACGTTCTCTTGTTATTGTACCACAGTCTCCGGTGGAGGATGTAGAGATCTTCGACCGAAGATCGGGAAGATCGGTTCGCTCCCCGCAGGTCGTGCCTCCCGCTCCCCCACCCCATGTAGCCCCCCGTGCCCGCATGTGGTATAGTTACCCGCGCACATCGAATCCAAAGGCGTTTCAGGCGAGGGGGATATGCGCTCACCCTGGTTACTCATGGCTAAATTGCCCCTGTACTGGGCTTTTCGGCGTTTCGGGTGGCCCAGGATGCTCCCCTTCTCCATCGTCATCAGCGTGTCCTTCCGCTGCAACAGTCGCTGCCGCACCTGCGACGTCTGGCGGAAGCCCAGCGACGACATGACGGTGGAGGAGTGGGCGCGCGTCTTCCGGAGCCTGGGCCGCGCGCCCTATTACGTCACCTTCACCGGGGGGGAACCCTTCCTCCGCCGCGATCTGGCCGATCTGGTCATCGCGGCCTACGAACACATGCGTCCCGGCTACATCACCATCCCCACCAACGGCCTGCTCGGCGAACGCATCCTCGATCAGACGGAGCGCATGTGCCGCGCCTGTCCCGACACGGTCATCGGCATCAACTTGAGCCTGGACGCGGTGGGCGATGCCCACGATGACATCCGGGGGGTGCGGGGGAACTGGCAGAAATCCCTGGAAACCTGGCAGGGACTGAAAGCCCTGCGACGGGAATATCCCAACCTCATTCTCACCATCCACACTGTCATCTCCCGCTACAACATCCGGAACATTCGGGAGATCTACGAGGCCTTGCAGAAACTCGAACCCGATTCCTACATCACCGAAGTCGCGGAGGAACGGGTCGAGTTGGACACGGTGGGTTGGGGGATCACCCCCCTGGCCGAGGAGTACGCGCCCGTCGCGGACTTCCTCAGCCGGAAGGCGCGGGAGACCCCGGCCCGGGGCATGGCCCGCATTACCCAGGCCTTCCGCGCCCAGTACTACCAGCTGGCCAAACGTATCCTCCTGGAGCGGCGGCAAGTCATCCCTTGCTACGCGGGCTGGGCCAGCGCCCACATCGCGCCCAACGGCGACCTCTGGACCTGCTGCATCCGTGCCGAACCCGCGGGGAACATCCGCCGGGCGGGGTACGACTTCCGCAAAGTGTGGTTCAGCCCGGAAATGGACCGCCTGCGGCGTAGCATCGCCAACCGGGAATGCTGGTGTCCCATGGCCAACGCCTCATACGCCAACATGCTCCTTCACCCCCCAACCCTGTTCCGGGTGGCTCGAGACCTTCTACCCCGGGTATAATGGGAGTGGATTCCCCGGGACCCAGAGCCCTCGGGGCCCGGGCGAGACGTCCTTAAAACGAACATGGAGGAGGCCAAGGCATGACAACGCCATCGGTAGAATACACATTGGGGACGTGGGACCTCTCCCCCCTCATGCCCCATCGGGATAAGGAATACCTCGAAGCCCGATTACAGGAGATCCTCGACGCGGCGCGCGCGTTCGAACGGCATCGCGACGATCTGCGTCCGGACATCTCCCAAGAACGTCTACTCCACATCCTGCGGGAATATGAGGCCATCGTCGAACGCCTCCACGAAGTCGGAGGATTCGCCTCCCTCTGGTTTTCCGAGAACACTCAGGACCCGGAGGCCCTGGCCTTTCTCAACCGCGTTCAGCAGGTCCTGGCCGAGGCGGAGAACCGCATCCTCTTCTTCACCCTTTGGTGGAAGCGATTGGACGATGCCGAAGCCCAACGCCTTCTCCCGCAGGCCGAATCCCAGGGAGACTACCGCTTCTTCCTCCAATCCCTGCGGCGTTTCAGGCCCTATACCCTGGAGGAAACCGCGGAGCAAATTATCAACATCAAGGATGCCAACGGCATTCGGGGCATCCTCACCCTGTACTCCCTGATGACCAACCGCCTGGAATTCGAGCTGGAGGTGGATGGGGAGAAAAAGCGGCTGACGCGGGATGAGCTCATGACGTACGTCTACTCCCCGCGACCGGACGTGCGCAAGGCAGCCTACCAGAGCCTTTACCGGGAATACAGCCGGGAAGCGCCCATCCTCGCCCAGATGTACGAGAACCGGGTTCGGGATTGGTACAACGAGCACGTCCGGCTCCGGGGCTTCGATTCCCCCATCGCGGTACGCAACGTGCTCAACGACGTCCCCGACGCGGCCGTCGATGTGCTCCTCCAGGTGAGTCGGGAACACGCCGCCCTGTTCCAGCGCTACTTTCGCCTCAAGGCCCGCTGGTTGGGGATGGACCGCCTCCGCCGCTACGACATCTACGCGCCCCTCACCGAGTCCGACAGACGGATCCCTTACGAGGAAGCCGTCCGTCTCGTCCTCGACACCCTGGCCCGGTTCAGCCCGGTGATGGCGGAGTACGCCCAACGGGTCTTCGCGGAGCGGCACATCGACAGTGAACCGCGCAAGGGGAAGCGGGGTGGGGCCTTCTGCATGACGATTTCCCCCAAGTACACGCCCTGGGTGCTGGTCAATTACACCGGTCGCCTGCGGGACGTGGCGACTCTGGCCCACGAGTTGGGCCATGCCATCCACAGCATGCTGGCCGAAGAACACTCGGTCCTCACCCAACATCCTCCCTTGCCCCTGGCCGAGACCGCGTCCGTCTTCTCGGAGATGCTCCTCACGGAGCGGCTCTTGCAGGAGGAAAGGGATCCTCTGGCCCGGCGGGAGTTGTTGGCCTCGGCTGTGGACGACATTTACGCCACGGTCATGCGCCAGGCCTACTTCGTCCTCTTCGAACGGCTCGCGCACGAGAAGATCAACGAGGGGGCTTCGGCCCAGGAGTTGTATGCCGATTACCTGATGAACCTGGAAGAGCAGTTCGGGGACAGTGTGGAGATCCCCGAGGAGTTCCGGTACGAGTGGGTGAGCATCCCCCACATCTATCACACGCCCTTCTACTGCTACGCCTACAGCTTCGGCCAACTTCTGGTCCTGGCCCTGTACCGCCAGTACAAGGAGGAAGGTGCGCCCTTCATCCCCCGGTACCTGAAACTCCTATCCTACGGAGGGTCCGCGCGGCCTCAGGATATCCTGGCGGAGATGGGGATTGATATGACCGATCCGGCCTTCTGGCGGAAGGGGTTCGCGGTAGTCGAGGAGATGATCGATGAGCTGGAGGCGACGGGGTGAAATATAAAACCCCTCCCGCCGCAGCAGGAGGGGATCAGGAGCGGGTGACGGGATTCGAACCCGCGACACGAGGCTTGGGAAGCCCCTGCGCTACCACTGCGCTACACCCGCTTGTTCCGACGTATATTATAGCGGTCTTCACGCTCTTGTCAAGTCGAATGGGAGACCGGTTCACCATTTCCGTATTGTCCGACAAGGAGTGACGAGGGTAAGGATGGCTCGAGAGATTCGGCGAGGTAAGGGAAAGTTGGATATCGATATGGTGCGGGTGCGGGAGGCGTGGGCCCGACAGGCGGAGGGCAAGGGGCTCATCGGCGGGGATCCCCGTCGCCGCCCCCGGTGGGTCCACCCCATCCCCGAAGAACCGGCCCCCTGGTTCCGCCTGGGCCAGTCCTCTCCCGAGCACAGGGAACGCCTGGTCCGCTTCCTCGAGGAAGCTCCCGCGGAGATCGAAATCGGTGCCGGAAGTGGGCACTTCATTGCCGATTGGGCCCGTAAGCACCCGGAGCGTCATTTTCTCGTCTTCGAGGTTCGTTGGAAGTTCGCCAGGAAGGTATACCGGAAGACGGTGGAGAAGGGGCTGACGAACGTGTGGGTGAGCGACGACGACGCGCGGGTCACCATCCCCGAGGTCGTCCCCGACGAGAGTATCGACGTCTTCCACATTCTCATGCCCGATCCCTGGTGGCGGCCCAAGCACCAGGCGCGACGCATTTTCAGTCCCTGGTTCATCGATGTGCTGGCGCGCAAACTGCAACCGGGGGGGATCGTTCGTTTCGAGACGGATGTGGAGGGCTATCCCGAGTTCGTGGAGGCCCTGTTTGCGGAACATCCCGCGTTTGCACCGCATGATCCCGCCCTGGCCGAGCGCTTCGCCGACGCCCATCCCACGTTGCGTCAGCAGTGGTGCATCGAGCACGGCATTCCTATTTTCAAGCGGTATTTTCGCAAGGTGGGGTGAGGGGGGCAGGCGTCGGGCGTCATTCGTCATGCGTCAGGCGGCGGTGAGGACGTCGGCGCTGCAGGCGCAGCCTGGCTCTGCAACGTGATGCGTGATACGTAATACGTAATGCGTGATGCGTAACTTGGACAGGAGAGTTGGCATTGTAGAATCAGCCGTGTGTGCGCGCCATCCCGTTACTCGTTACTCCGTTACTCGTTACTAACGTTGGCGCTGTAGGGTCAATCCTGTCCTCGCGCCAACCCTTTTAATCGTTAATCGTCAATCGTTAATCGTTGTTTTCCCGCTCCATCCAGTTACTCGTTACTCTGTTACTCGTTAGAAAACGTACCGCCCGGCTCATCATAGCGAAGGCCTGCGGCCTCACGCGGGAGAGCCCGGAGGGCTTCGCTTTAACGAGCACGGCGGTTCAGCGCCGTACGAACCCCGGCCTGGCCGGGGCACTCAGACTTCCGAAATCTCGCAGATTTCGGAAGTCTGGCGGGGAAACGCAAGTTTCTGAACACTCTCGTTATTGAAACGCCCTAGGGGGACAATTACATGACTCGAGTCACTCAGGCACCCTTCGCCAAACGGCATCCGGACCCCTTTCCGCGAAAGGGCGTCCGGGTGGGACTCGTCCTCCTCCTCGCCATCTACATCGTCATCGGGGGGATGTACGCGCTGAAAACGCCCCTGTGGCAAGTGCCCGACGAACCGGCCCACGTGAACTACGCGTTGCACATCGCCCGCACCGGTCGCCTGCCCACCCTGCAGCCGGGAGACTACGACCCCGAATACCTGGAGGCCATCAAGGCCGCCAAATTCCCCCCACACATGTCCGTAGCCTCCATCCGCTACGAATTCCACCAACCACCGGCCTACTACCTCCTGGCCGCCCCCCTGATCCGCCTCCTCGCGCCCGCCGCGCTGGACCCCCACGCCGACGGCGTCCGCCTCGCCGGGGCCGTCCACACCATGCGTTTCCTCTCCCTGATCCTCAGCGTGGGATTGCTCCTCACCGCCTTCGCCGTCGCCCGACACCTCTTCCCCGACCATCCCACCCTGGCCCTGGCCACCGTCGCCTTCATCGCCTTCATCCCCCAACACGTGGCCATGATGGCCGGTGCCAACAACGACGCGCTGGCCGAACTCATGTTGGCCCTCTTCCTTTACCTCCTCGTCGTGCACATGGGATACCCCGTGGAGGAAGAGGCCGGCAGCCGACGATGGGTTCTCCGGGGCATCCTCCTGGGACTCGTCCTCTGGAGCAAGACGACCATCTACGCGCCCGCGGGGTTGGCCCTCCTCGCGTTCCACCTCCTGCGCGCCTGGCCGGAAGGGGGACGAAAACCCCGCTGGCGCGAGGAGGGGCTAGCCCTGGTACAGGAAGCGGGGCTGGGCGTGCTCCTCGCCCTCCCCTTCTTCTGGCACAACGTTCGGGCCTACGGCTGGCCCGACATCCTGGGATGGCGTCGGCACGGACAGATCGTGGTGGGGCAGATGACGACGGCCGAGTACATCGCCCGGCACGGTTGGGCCGCGTACCTGCACCGGGCCCTCACCTGGACATTCCGCTCCTTCTGGGGCCAATTCGGCTGGATGGGGGTCCTCCTGGACGCCCGCCTGTACACCGCCTTCCTCTACCTGACGCTCCTCCTCTTCCTCGGCATCGGCGTCTTCCTGGTCCACGGCTGTCGTCCCCGCTTCGAGCGGGTCATCCTGCGCCGCCCCTCCACCGCGCCCGAATGCCTCATCCCCTACCAGCACAACGCGTTAGGGGTCCTTTCGGCCTCCGCCGTGGGCACGTGGGTGGCTTACGTGGGGTACAATGTGACCTTCCTCCAGCACCAGGGGCGTTACCTGTTCACCGGATTGGTGCCGCTGGCCGTCATCTCCCTGCCCGGGCTGTGGATCCTCCTGGAGCGACGCTACGCGGACCGGGGCATGAAGGTGGCCTCCTCCCTGGGGTGGATGGCGTTGCTCCTGGCCGCGGCGAACGTGGGTCCCCTGACCCGCTGGGATGCGTTGAGCCTCTTTGGGGTGGCCTTCTGGTTCGGGTTTGCCCGCCAGTGGCCCCGCCGGCGCCCTTTGTGGCTCTTGTTGCCCTTCCTTCTCCTCATCCCCCTGGACGTGTGGATCCTGTACCGGGTCATTCTACCGGCACTGGCAGTGACGTGAGATGGGACTTCTCTTCCTGTTCCTCGACGGCGTCGGCATCGGTGAAGAGGATCCGGAACGGAACCCCCTGGTCGCCGCGCCCATGCCCACGTTGCGGGAGGTGTTAGGGGGACGCGTGCCCACCCGGCGATCCCCCCACATCCGCACGGACATCGCGGTCGCCCGGCCCACGGACGCCCGCCTGGGGATCCCCGGCCTTCCCCAGAGCGCCACGGGGCAGGCCACCATCCTCACCGGCCGAAACGTCCCCGCGCTCCTGGGAGAGCACTACGGCCCCCGCCCGGACGCGCGCATTCGTCCCCTGCTGGAACGGGATACCCTCTTCCACGCCTGTGTGCGGGCGGGGCGGAGTGTGGCCTTTGCCAACGCTTATCCCCGGCGCTATTTCGACGCGGTGAACCGGGGACAACGCATTCCCGGCGTCATGGCCTATGCGGCTCGGGCCGCGGGCATTCCCCTGCGCACGGGGGAGGATCTGGCCGAGGGGCGGGCCATCAGCGTGGACTTCACCAATGAGGGATGGCGCGACATCCCGGGATATGAGCACATGCCCTTGCGGACGCCCGAGGAGAGCGGCCGCGTGGTGGCCCACCTCCTCCGGGAGCACGACCTGGTCTTTGTGGAAGAGTGGGCTACGGACCTGGTGGGACACCGGCAGGATAGGGAGATGGCGCTGCGCCTCCTCCACGCGCTGGACCGCTTCTTGCGAGGGGTGTTGGAGCACCTGGATTGGCAACGGGATCTGGTGCTGATCACCAGCGACCACGGGAACATGGAGGACCTCACCTCCCGGCGGCACACGCTGAACCCGGTGCCGACCATCGTCATCGGCCGCCGCGGCCTGCCCCCACCTCCGGGCGGATTGGACGGCCTGCGGGGATGGGTGGAGGCGGTGCTGCGCGGGAAGACCGGAGTGTAGCGGACGGGGTCATTCCACCACGGGACGACGCCGGTACTGCAGGGCTTCGGCGATGTCCGTGGCCTGGATGCGTTCCCGGCCTGCCAGGTCCGCGATGGTGCGGGCGACCTTGAGGATGCGGTGATAAGCCCGGGCGGAAAGGTGGAGCTGTTTCATGGCGGAGGCCATCAGGGCCTGTCCCTCCGCGTCGAGCGCGCAGTATTCCCGGATCTCTCGCGGGCCCATCTCCACGTTCGTGCGAATGCGGGGATGATCCCGAAAGCGGTGGCGCTGGCGCTCCCGGGCCTCCGTCACCCGCTCCCGGATGACCCGGGATGGTTCCCCCTGCCGTTCGTCGGCCAGCTTGCGGTAGGGAACCCGGGGGACGTTCAGGTGGATGTCGATGCGGTCCAACAGGGGGCCGGAGAGGCGTTTCTGGTAGCGCTGAATCTGCCCGATGGTGCAGGTACAGGGGTGGGTGGGATCCCCGTAGTAGCCGCAGGGGCAGGGATTCATCGCGCCGACGAGCATGAAGTTCGCGGGGAAGGTGACCGACCCGGAAGCCCGGGAGAGGGTCACCGTCCGGTCCTCCAGGGGCTGGCGCAACATCTCCAACATGCGGGAGCCGAATTCGGGCAGCTCGTCTAGGAAGAGGACGCCCCGATGGGCCAGGGTGATCTCCCCGGGGCGGGGGTTCCTCCCCCCACCGATAAGCCCCGCGTAGGAAATGGTGTGGTGGGGTGCGCGGAAGGGGCGGTGCTGGATGAGGGGGGTACCGGGGGGAAGGAGGTTGGCCACGGAGTAGATGCGGGTGATCTCCAGGGCTTCCTCCAGGGTCAAAGGGGGAAGGATGGAGGGGAGCGCGCGGGCGAGGAGCGTTTTCCCCGCGCCGGGAGGACCGCTCATGAGCACGTTATGCGCGCCGGCCGCGGCCACTTCCAGCGCGCGCTTTGCGTGCTCCTGCCCCTTGATGTCCGCGAAATCGACGGTGTACGCGGGATGCCGCAGCTGGGTCTCCACGTCCAGAGTGTGTTCGAAGGGGGGGATGGGGTGATATCCCCGCAGGTGGGCAACGAGATGGCCCAGGGTATCCACGGGGATGACGGTCAGTCCGGGGATGAGGGAGGCTTCGGCCGCGTCCTGCTGGGGCACGTAAAGGGTGCGGATCCCCGCGTCCCGGGCGGCGAGGGCAATGGAGAGGACGCCCTGGACGTGACGCACCTCGCCGTCGAGGGAGAGCTCCCCCACGAAAAGACTGTCCTCCGGGGGGTGGGAGATCTGGTTGGACGCGGCCAGGAGGCCGACGGCAATGGGCAGGTCGAAGGCAGGCCCCTCCTTGCGCACATCCGCGGGGGCCAGGTTGACCGTGAGCCGTCCCCGGGGATAGCGGAGTTCGCTGTTGATGATGGCCGAGCGCACCCGTTCCGAAGCCTCGCGCACGGCCGCGTCGGGGAGTCCGACGATGGTGATGGAGGGTAACTGGGCCTGGGCGTAAATATCCACCTCCACCTGAATCAGCCGCCCTTCCAGGCCGATGACGGTACAACTGGTCACTTTCGCCAGCACGGGGTATACTCCACTCGAAGCGTAATCTCCGCCGCTGCAACGACGGGGAAACAAGTATAGCACACACTTGTTGAACAGGGGAAGAAGGGGAAACACCCCCAACACCGGATTTCCAGGGCCCACCATGTCTCAACCGCAAGCCTGGCGTGTGTTGAAGAAAAGAATCGTCTACGAGGACCGTTGGGTCCAGGTCGTCCTGGTGGACGTCCTTTTGCCCGACGGCACGCCGTACACGTACACCACCTTGAAGCGGGTGCCCGGAGCCGCGGTCGTCGCGGTCAACGAGGAAGGCTTCTGGCTCATCCAGAGGGAATACCGCCACCCCCTGGGTCGGGTCATCTACCAGCTTCCCGGGGGGCTGGTGGACGAGGGGGAGACGCCCCTGGAGACGGCTCGACGCGAGCTCCTGGAGGAGACGGGATACGTCGCGGCCCGCTGGTCCCGTCTGGGCGTGGTGGAGGACAACCCCGGCCTCATCGAGGGGCAGACGACCCTCTTCCTGGCCCGAGACCTTCGCTACCACGGGCCTCCCCGCCCGGAACGGACGGAGACCTTCGACGCGACCTGGCGTTCCCCCACCTGGATCCGTGAACGCATCCTCGCGGGGGAGATCACCGACCGGGTATTGCTGGCCGCGTACGCCTTTCTCTGCCCCCCTCCGGGGACGGATTTACGGGAAAAGGACGAGGGATGACTTCCACGTTGCGGATTCGCCTGTTCGGGACCTTCGAAGTCGAGCGGGATGGGGTTCCCATTCCCGAGACGGATTGGCACACCCAGCAGGCCAAACAGGTGCTGAAGATCCTCATCCTGGCACGAGGCCGTCCCGTCCCCTCCGAGCGGTTGATGGAATGGCTCTGGCCCGGGGCCAACCCCGGCGCCACCTCGACCACCTTGCGCTCCACCATCCACGCGCTGCGCCGCGCGCTGGAACCCCAACGCCCCCCTCGTGTCCCCTCCCGCTACGTCGTCACCCGGTCCCCGGGCTACGCGTTCCAGCCGGACGAAAACACGTGGGTGGACGTGTACGCGTTCGAGACCTTCCTGCGGAAGGCGGAACGCACCCGACACGCGGGGGAAAAGCGGGCCTACCTCACCCAGGCCCTGGACCTCTACCGGGGGGACCTGCTGGAGGAGGACCCGTACGCGGAGTGGGTGCTGCTGGAACGGGAACGGTTGCGGGAGAAGTACCTGGACGCGCTGCTGGAGTTGGCCGAGCTGTACGCGCAGGAAGGGGCCCTGGACCGGGCCATCGCGGCCTGCCGTCGGGCCCTGGCCCGGGATGAATTCCGGGAATCCGCGTACAGGGCCCTCATGCGGTACCACGTCCTGGCTGGGGATGTGGCCGCCGCGCTCAACACCTACGAACGCTGTCGCACCATGCTCCGTCAGGAGTTCGGCGCGGAACCCGCGCCCCAGACCCAGGCCCTGTACCAGGCCATCCTCCGGGGGGAGATCCAGACCGTACTGCCTGCGCCCACCGCCGCCTCC
>WGAA01000160.1 GCA_015489285.1 Anaerolineae bacterium
CGATTAAAGGGGCGGCGCGAGAACAAGGTTGACCTTACCGCGCCAACGTCAGTAACGAGTAACGGAGTAACGAGTAATTGGTTGGCGTGGCAGCAAGGTTCTCGCCACAAAGCCGAGCTTGTCTTCAAGTTACGCATTACGAATCACGCATCACGTTACGCATCACGGATTACGTCGCAGAGCCAAGGTGCGCTAGCCGCGCCGACTCCCCCCTAGCGCCTGACGCATGACGAATGACGTTACACATCACGTCGTCAAGCCGGAGCGCCCCAGACTTCCGAAGTCAGCGAGACTTCGGAAGTCTGGTAGGGAAACCGAACGCTCTCCATACACCTATCGAGGACGAGGATCGATGAAAGGTTCGGCAATTACGCCCGTAAGCTATATCCGTTGGGACCGGCAACGCTCGGCCCCCGTGGAGGGATGGATCGTGGACGAGGTCCCCGTGTGCATTCGCGTCCACGGGGAGCCCTGGGTGACGTTGATGGCCTCGCCCCACGATGTGGAAAGCCTGGTTCTTGGATTCCTGCGGGGGGAAGGACTCATCCGGGGGCCGGAGGATGTGCGAGCGCTGCAACGGCAGGAGGGGACATGCGTGGACGTGCACCTGCATTCCCCCCCTGTGACCTTGCCTACCCACCCCACGTTGACGAGCGGCTGTGTGGGTGGGGTGACATTCGAGCGCATTGTGGAAGAACTGCCCCGCGTGGACGCCGCGCTCACCCTCTCCCCCCTCCGGCTCATGGCGCTGATGGGGGAGTTACAGCGGAAAGCGTGGGCCTACCGTCGGGCCCGGGGCATTCACAGCGCGGCCCTGAGCGACGGCGAGAACCTCCTCATCGTCGTGGAGGATGTGGGACGGCATAACACGCTGGACCGGTTGTGGGGCGTAGCCATGCGCGAGGGCATCGACCCGGCCGGGCACATCATCCTCACCTCGGGGCGCATCAGTTCGGAGATGTTGCGCAAGGCCGCGAAAATGCGTGTCCCCCTCATTGCCTCCCGCACCTCGCCGACCCGTCTGGCCCTGGAGCTGGCCCATGCCTGGGGGATCACCGTAGTCGGGTACGTGCGGCGACAGAGCTTGCGCGTGTACACGTGGCCTCAACGGGTGAGGGAAGAATAAGGGGCCCGACAGGCTCCCCCGCCGGGCCCCGGAGGACGCGCTTACGCGCTTCGTGTGCGCAACCACTCCACCAGAAGGCGCACGCCGTATCCCGTGGCCCCCTTGGGACGGTAATCCTTGGGCGTGTCCACCCAGACGAGGGATGCGATGTCCAGGTGGGCCCAGGGATACCCCTCGGTGAAGTGCTCCAGGAACTTGGCGCTGTTGGGCAAACTCCCGGTGCGGGATCCCGCGTTCTTCACCTCGGCCACATCACTGCGCAGGGCCTCCTTGTACTCGTCCCACAGGGGCATCCGCCACACCCGCTCGCCCACACGCGGGGCGACGGCCATGAGCTCCTGGGCCAGGGTGTCATCGTTGCTGAAGAGGGCCGCGGCCAGATCCCCCAGCGCGATCCCCTGGGAGCCGGTCAGCGTGGCCAGATCGACGACCGCGTCGGGAGTGTAGCGGGCCGCGTAGCCCAGCGCGTCGGCCAGGATGAGTCGGCCCTCCGCGTCCGTGTTGATGACCTCCACCGTCTTCCCGTTGACGTTGCGCAGCACGTCCGCGGGGCGGTAAGCCCGACCGTCGGGCATGTTCTCCACGAAGGGGGTCAGACTGACCACGTGGAGGGGAAGGTCGAGGAGGGCGATGGCCCGCATGGCCCCCAGAACGGCCGCGGCTCCGGCCATGTCGTGCTTCATGCGCCACATGTCCTGGGATCGCTTGAGACTGATGCCGCCCGTGTCAAAGGTAATCCCCTTGCCCACGAGGACGACCGTCGGCAGGTCCTCCCGTCCCCGATTGTGTTCCAGGACGACCAGGTGGGGCCGGTTGGCCGAGCCCTGCCCTACCCCGAGGATGAGCCCCATGCCCAACTCCTCCAGTTGGGGATCGGTGAGGACCTCCACGTGGAGGCCGACCTCCTCGGCCATCTCCCGGGCCCGACGGGCCAGCTCCGCGGGGGTGGCGATGTTTGGCGGTTCCATGACCAGGTTCCGGGTGAAGGCCACGCTCTCGGCCACGATGCGCCCCACTCGAGCGCCCTCCTCCAGCGCGGGGACTTTCGCCGCGTCGAATTCGACGATGGTCAGGGATGAGGGGAGTGACGGGGTCTCCTCGGCCTTCTGCTGGTACTTGGGAAAGGTGTAGAGGGCGAGGAGGGTGCCCTCGACGACGGCCTGGGCCGCGTCCCTGGGGTCGAGCCCTCCGACGCCGGCCCCGTGTACGATGGTGGTGAGGGATTGGGCTTTGAGCGCGCGGGCTTTCTTGGCCGCGGCTGCGGCCGCGCGGCGGGCCGCTTCCAGGTCGAACTTCTCGGCCTCACCCAGGCCGACGATGAGGACCCGCTTGGCGGGGATGGCCCCCCGGGGGTAAAGGACGGCCACCTGTCCCAGGGAGCCGTCCAGATCGCCCTGGCGGATGAGCTCGCTGATCGCGTGGTCCAGGGCCTTGTCCACGGCGCCTGTGGCCCCGCCGGGGCGGGTTACCCCTTTGAAAAGGTTGACGACCAGCGCGTCGGTCTCCACTTCCAGGATGTTCCCTTGACGAACGTACACGTCCATGTGAGCCTCCTCAAGGTTAGGATTTTGCAGCGCCGTTGGTGCGTCCGGTGGCGAAGGGGATGGAGACGCCCTTTTCCTCGATGAGGGTTTCCGCCCGTTCGACCACCTCTTTGCTCAGGTCCCGAACGTATTCACCGCCCACTTCCTTCAGGGTATCGAAGAGGGTCTCTCCTTCGGAGAGGAGGGTTTGGCGCAGCCGCTCTCGTTCCTCTTCGGGAAGGGAGATGGCGACCGCGTAGCCCACGGCCGCGCCGACAACGACCCCCGTCCAAAAGGTCAACTTCTTCCAGCTCATCGTTCCACCTCCTTTGTCGGACGATGGTGCGCGGTTACGAGGATGAACGCTTGCCCAGTTTCGATGCGGCCTTGGCCGCGCCTTTGACCGCGGCCAGGGTCTTGGAGACCTTTACCGTGGGGGTAACCACGTTTTTGCTCACGTACGTCGCCGTCCCCTTGACGATCTGGAGGGTCTCGTCCATGTCCCGGATGAGGGGGGTCAGTTCCGAGTGGATGGTGCGTACCAGGCGGTACGTCTGCCAGGCGAGGACGATGACGAGGATGCCGACGACGACCGATTCGACGGCCAGGGCGATAATCGCGATGTCCCGGATGATAGCCATATTGCGCCTCCTCAGGTGTATCCGAATCTGTTATCGAGTGCGTGACGTGCCGGGATACGGGCCCTACGACCTCAGAAGGGGAGTCGGAACACGGCCCACCGGACTCCCAGGTAAAGGATTACGCCCGCGCTCAGGCTGCCGTAAACGATGTTGACGCCGCCGATGTTCCCCAAGGGGAAGGGCGCGATCGCGGTCAGCCCTTGCCCCAGAGCAAAGCCGAGAATGCCCAGGATGACGAAGCGAGCCACATCACGCCAGGTGCGGGCCTTCCAAAAGGCCACACCCGCGCCGAGCAACGTCCCTACCAGTAGGACGAGGACGATGCCGGGCCAGGTTACATGCATCATAGGACAAACTCCTCACGGGCCAAAATTCCCCCGCCAAGACAGACATCCCCCCGGTAGAAGACCGCCCCCTGCCCGGGGGTGATGTCCCGCAGCCGCTCGTCGAAGCGAATGTAGGCTCGTGTGGGCCCCACGGGAATGAGGGTGGCCGGGGCCTCCCGAGCTCGATACCGGATCTTGACGTGGACGCGAAGGGGCCGGGTCGGCGGCGTTCCCGCGATCCAGTGGACCTCGTCCACCCACGCGCGGTCCCGCCCCAACTCCTCTCGGGTGCCCACGATGACCGCGTTGCGCTCCGGGTCCAGGTCGATGACGTAGAGGGGCTCGGAGAAGGAAAGCCCCAGGCCCTTCCGCTGTCCGATGGTGTAGAAAGGAAGTCCCTGATGGGTTCCCAGCACCGTGCCGTCCCGGCGCATGATGGGTCCGGGGCGGATGGCCCCGTTCGTCCACTCCTTGAGGAATCGGCGATAGTCGCCGTCCCGCACGAAGCACAGGTCCTGGGATTCGGCCCGGCTCGCGGTGGGGAGTCCCCGTTCCCGGGCCATTGCGCGCACCCGGTCCTTGGTCCACTCCCCCAGGGGGAAGAGGAGATGGGCCAGGTGCTCCTGGGTGACCATGTAGAGGACGTAGGACTGGTCCTTGCGTGGGTCCACCCCGCGCAGCAGTTGGTAGGTGCCGTCGGGGTGCTGCCGAATGCGCACGTAGTGGCCTGTGGCCAGGTAATCGGCGCCCAGCGCGCGCGCGTGCCGGTACAGGACGCCCAGGCGGATGTGGCGGTTGCAGCGGAGGCAGGGGTTGGGCGTCATGCCCCAGAGGTAGGTGTCGATGAAGTAGTCGACGACATGGGCCTTGAAGGGCTCGGCCGCGTCCAGGGTGTGGAAGGGGATGCCCAGCATGGCCGCGACCGCGCGCGCGTCCGCCTCGGCCTCCGGGGTGCAGCAGGCGTTGGCCGAGGTGATGCCGCAACTGGGCTCGGCCCAGAGGCGCAACATGACGCCGATGACCTCGTATCCCTGTTCCACGAGTAGCGCCGCGGCCAGGGAGGAATCCACGCCGCCACTCATGGCAACGACGACCTTCTTTCCCATGATAACGCTTCTACCGTCCCATCTCCGGCTCACTCATAAGGTATACGTGCCGGCACGAAGGTAAGGTTGACTTTACGGCGCCAACCCCCTTGCTTGGATTACGCATCACGACTAACGAGTGACGAGTAACGAGTAATCAGCAGGCGTGGACATCGGGTCCGACCACGCCGACGTCTCCTCTGCGCCTGACGCCCGACGCCTGACACCCCAATACCCGTCGGATAGTACTATACCACAACCCGGAGGGGGAGGGGAGCCCGGTGGGGCCTTCATCGGCCCCTATCCCGAAGTTGAGGTTGGCCCTGTGGGACTACCGGGTGGCGTCCGTCGCACGTCAGGCGCCGGGAGGAGAGGGGTGGAGTACGTGATGCGTGATACGTGATGCGTAACTCCAGGCCGTGTTGGCGTTGCTGAGCCAACTTTGTCTTTCCGTGCAACCCTTTTAATCGTTTATCGTCAATCGTCAATCGTTTCTTGCCACGCCGACCTTGTTTCCACGCCAACCCGTTACTCGTTACTCATTACCTCACTTCACCCACTTGACACGGGCCGGGGAACGTAGTATAATTACAACACAATCGGGAAACGCAGTAGTATTACTAAGAACAATAACCTGCCCAAGATATCCCTTATGAAGCGGCCGCGGTGTGCATCCCCCATACCCGGGCCGGTGGATAGAGTCGGTGAGCGAGAAAGCACTCGTGCGCATCCGAACGTTGTACGATAGTTTATCGCCTTCGGAACAGAAGGTGGCCGACTACGTCCTCGCCCACCCCCATGACGTCCTGCAAATGCCCATCGCCATGCTGGCCAAGCACGCGGGCGTCAGCGACCCCACGGTGATCCGCTTTTGTCGCTCCCTCGGCTATCGGGGCTACCTGGAGTTCAAGATCGCGCTCGCCCGCGACACCGCCTCCCCGGTCCAGCTCATCCAGGCCTCCGTGGACGAGAAGGACACCCCCGAGACCATCGCCAACAAGGTGTTCTCCGCGGGGATCCAGGCCCTCCAGGACACCCTTTCCATCCTGGACAAGGAGGCCTTCTCCCGGGCCGTGGACGCGTTATCCCACGCCCGTAAGGTTCTCATCGTGGGTGTGGGCACATCCGGCCCCATCGCCCACATGATGTACAACCGCCTCTTCCGCATCGGCGTCAACTGCCTCGTGGAAACCGATTCCTACCTCCAGCTCATGCAAGCATCCTTGCTGGGGCCCAAAGATGTGGTCGTGGCCATCTCCCAGACCGGGTCCTCCGTGGACCCGGTGCTGACCCTCAAGGAAGCCCGGAGGCACGGAGCCACGACCATCGCCATCTGTGGGAACGCGGCCGCGCCCCTCACCATGGAAGCGGACATCGTCCTCCTCTCCGTATCCCGGGAGCTGCGCGCCGAAGCCGTCGCTTCCCGCCTGGCCCAGATTGCCATTATCGAGGCCCTGTACGTGACGCTGGCCATGCAAGATATCGAGAAGACTGCCGAGAACGAGCGCCGTATCTGGGATGCCGTCGTGGAAAAGACCATCTGAACTCAGGAAAGGAGGTGGTGTACCAGACAAGGAGAAGAAGGCTCCCCCAACGGATGTCCAGAGAGGGTCCATCAACTGTGCACACACATAGGAGGTATTTACCATGCTCGAAAAGGAAATGTCCCGACGCCGTTTTCTCGTAGCCAGTTTCCTGGCTTCCCTCGGATTAGCCAGCACGAACTTCCTCGCAGGGTGCGCCCCTAAGGAAGCCACACCCGCCGCTGCCGCGGTCACTGCCGCTGCCGAAGGTAAGCAGAAGCGCCGCCTCAAGGCCGCGTTCTCCAACGCCGGGCTCCAGGCCACCTGGTGCGCTCAGGGCAAGGACACGGTGGAACAGTGGGGTGAGTGGCTGGGCGTAGACATCACCTGGTACGACGGTCAGTTGAACGTGGACAAGCAGCGCGCGGCCATCGACGACATGGCCAGCAAGGACTGGGATTTCGTCGCCATCCAGCCGCTCAGCATTGGCTCCCTGGTGGAACCCGTCCAGAAGATGATCGACAAGGGCATCCCGGTCATCGACATGGACACGATGATCGCCCCCTGGGGCTCCCTGAAGATCCACACCTTCATCGCTCCCGATAACGTGTGGATGGGCGAGCAGGTCACCCAGGCCCTGGTGGACGCCATCGGCGGCAAGGGCAACATCATCATGACCCAGGGGTCCCTCGGCCACACCGGCGCCCAGGGCCGCGCCCAGGGCTTCTACAACGTCATCAAGCGCTACCCGGACATCAAGGTCCTGGATGAGTCCCCCGCGGATTGGGACGTGAACAAGGTGGCCCAGTTGTGGGAGAACCTGCTCAACCGCTACAAGAAGATCGACGCCGCCTTCTTCCACAACGACGACATGGCCCTGGCCGCGTACCAGGTCATCAAGAACGCCGGCCGTGAGGGCGAGATCGTCCTCGGCGGCATCGACGGCATGCCCCCCGCGGTGCAGGCCGTCCTCGACGGCAAACTCCACGCGACCGCACGCAACTCCGCGGCCCGCATCCACTGGGGTGCGCTGGTGGCCGGGTACTACGCGGTCATGCAGAAAGAGGTGGGTGGCAAGGACATCCCCGAGTTCATCCTCGCGGACGGTCCGGCCATTCTGCCGCCTTCCAAGGAGAAGTCGGACAAGCCGTGGCTGCTGAAGGGCTACGGCATCGGTGCGGCACCCGGCCTCCTCTGGCTGGAGAAGCACCTGTTGGCATAAGTGGGATCCGGGGTGCTGCTCGGTCTTCCCGGGCAGCACCCCTCTCAGGGACGTGTGCTTATGGCTGAGCGAAGACCCTTACTCGAACTGAAGAACATCGACAAACGGTTCGGCGGAATCCATGCCCTCAAAGGTGTGGATTTTGATTTGTGTCCGGGGGAAGTGCACGCCATCGTGGGGGAGAACGGCGCGGGGAAGTCCACCCTGATGCGCATCCTCGCGGGCGTGTACCGACCGGATCGCGGGGAGATGTATTGGGAGGGGCGTCCCATACAACTCCATTCCCCCAAGGACGCGCTGGATCACGGCATTGCCATGATCCACCAGGAACTGAGCGTCATGCCCGTGCTCACCGTCGCGGAGAACATTTTCCTGGGCCGCCAGCCCACGACGTCCGCAGGGATTGTGGATTGGAAGCGGATGTTCGCGGAGGCGGACGCGGCGCTCAAGCGCCTGGGATTTTCCCTGGATGTGCGTAAACGACTGGAAGAGTATCCCCTGGGCGTGCACCAGTTGGTGGAGATCGCCCGCGTCATCACCTCGGGCGCCCAGGTGCTCATCATGGACGAGCCCACTTCGGCCCTTTCCCCCAAGGAGACGGAACGCCTGTTGGAGTTGGTCCGCGAACTGGCCCGGCAGGGACACAGCGTCATTTACATCTCCCACTTCCTGGAAGAGGTCATGCAGGTGGCGGACCGCATTACGGTGCTGCGCAACGGCGAGAAGATCGCCACGCTGCCCGCGGCGGAAACGTCGAAGGACGAGTTGATCAGCCTGATCCTGGGCAAAGAGGTGTCCTTCTTCAAGGAACCGTACGAGGGGAAGGTGGTGGTGGAGGAGACGGAGCCCCACGAGGTGGTGCTCTCGGTGCGCCATTTGAGCAAGCACCGCATGTTCGAGGACGTCACCTTCGACCTGCGTCGGGGGGAGATTCTCGGCATCTACGGTCTGGTAGGCTCCGGGCATTTCGAACTGGGGAAGGCCATTTTCGGCCTCTGGGAGTACGACGAGGGGGAGGTGTTCCTGGACGGCCAGCCTCTGCCCAAAGGCTCCACGCGGGAGAGCATCGACGCGGGCATTGCGTACGTCATCGAATCCCGTAAACAGGGGCTCTTCCTCGACGCGCCCATTTATCAGAACATTTCCCTGGCCCATTTGAACCGCATCACCGGCTTCATCCTTTCCGGGAACCAGGAGGTGACGGTAGCCCAACAAGCCATCGACAGGGTGGGCGTCCGCCCCAACAATCCCCTTCTGCCCGTGGGGAACTTGAGCGGTGGCAACCAGCAGAAAGTGGCCATCGCCCGCTGGGTGGTGTTCCCGCCCAAGGTGTTCATCGCCAGCGAACCCACCCGCGGCATGGATGTGGGCGCGAAGGAGGAGGTGCTCAAGATCCTGCGAGAACTGAGCGATAACGGCGTAGGCATCATCGTCATTTCATCCGAGCCCGAGACCGTCCTGGCCGTTGCCGAACACATCCTCGTCATGTCCAAAGGCCGCATCGTCGCCGACTTCGAGGACGTGGAAGTGACGAAGGATATGTTGTTGGATAAGGCGTGAGATAACGAGTAACGAGTCATGAGTAACGAGTAAAAAGTCGGCGTAAGGAGGGGGTTGGCGCGGGGAAACGATTAACGATTGACGATTAACGATTAAGGGGTTGCGTAAAGTCAGCATTGGCTTAAAATTGCCGACTCGGCTTTTAAATTACGTATTACGAATTACGCATCACGAGTAACGAGTAACGGAGTAATGAGTAATTGATCGGCACAGATACGAGGTTCTCGCTACAGAGTCTGTTTGGCCTTGAGTTACGCATTACGAATTACGCATCACGAGTAACAAGTAACAGAGTAACGAGTAAAAACTGACGCAAAGACAAAGCTGGCTCGGTAGCGCCAACATGGCCGAAATGCCAATCCCTGACGCATGACGAATGACGGATGACGTAATGGGTTATCCTAACAGCGCCAACTTGGGCTTTAAGTTACGCATTACGAATTACGCATTACGTCACCGAATTCGAAGTTGACTTGATAACGCTAATGCATCACGAATTACGGCATTATCCAAACTTGACACTCTATGGAGTAGCACGATGAAAGGTAAGATGCAAGATCTGGTCGCGCGGTCGCGCGAACTGGCGCCGGTGTGGACGCTATTGGCGCTCATGCTTTTCTTCAGTATTACGTCTGATAGTTTTCTCTCGCTGGAAAACTTCAACAACATCCTCAACCAGATCGCGGTGCTCTCCATCCTGGGCACGGGGATCACCTTCGTGCTCCTCACCGCCCAAATCGACCTGAGCATCGCGACCATGGCCACGCTGGGCGGCGTGGTGGCCGCCTTCTTCACGGCCACCATCCCCCTGCCGCAGCCCATCCCCATCTTCGTGGCCCTGGCCGTCGTCGTCATCCTGGGGATCATCAACGGGTATGCCACCGCCTACCTGGGCATCCCCTCCTTCATGGTCACCCTGGCCATGTCGCTCATCGCGTCCGGCCTCTCCCTCTACCTGACCCGAGGCCGCATCATCTTCAACATCCCGCCCATCGCCATGACCCTGGGGAGTGGACGCATCGGGCCCATCAAATGGCTCATCATCGTCGCCGGTATCACCCTGCTCATCGGGCACCTGATCCTGCGCTACACCCGGTTCGGGCGTTACGTGTACATGACCGGGGCCAACGCGAGGGCAGCCGAACTGGCCGGGGTCAACACCAAGCACATCATCACCGCGGTGATGGCCATCTCCGGCTTCACGGCCGGTCTGGCCGGAGTCGTCAGCCTGGGGCGTCTGGGCAGCGCCCAACCGACCGGGTTGGACAGCCTGCTCATCGACGCCATCGGCGCGGTCGTCCTGGGCGGCACATCCCTCTTCGGTGGGGTCGGCGGCATCCCCCAGACCATCGTCGGCTTGCTCATTCTCGGCGTCTTGCGCAACGGCCTCGATCAGATCTCGGTCAACATCTACCTTAAAGTGTTCGTCACGGGCGTCATCTTGCTGGCCGCCCTGGTGTTCAACATCGTCTTTGCCGGCAAGAAGGAAGAATGAGATATTCCGCGTAACGCGGGACGGCCGTCCCCGTTACTCTGCATCGACGGAGGTTACCGGTGAACGTCAACGGCAAACATTACAGGACGATCTGGCTAAAAGAGGACGACCCCACCGTGGTCCAGGTCATCGACCAGCGCTGGATCCCCCACCGGTTCGTCATCGAGGATCTGCGTACGGTGGACGAAGTCGCGGTGGCTATCAAGGACATGCACATCCGCGGGGCCGGACTCATCGGCGCCACCGCGGGATACGGCATGTACATCGCCACCCTGGAAGCCCCCCGGGACAGTCGCCAGGCCTTTTTCGATTACCTGGAACGCGCGGGGGAGACGTTGAAGGCCACCCGCCCCACGGCTCATAACCTGGAATGGGCCGTTGCCCGCCAGTTGCGGGAAATCGCCCGGGCGCAAACCCTGGACGAGGCGGTGCGCATCGCACGGACGACCGCCCAGATGATCGCGGACGAGGACGCGGAGTTCTGTCGGCGGATCGGCGAACACGGGGTGAAGATCATCGAGGAGATCGCCAGGCGCAAACAGGGCGAGACGGTGAACATCATGACCCACTGCAACGCGGGATGGCTGGCCTTCGTCGATTACGGCACCGCCACCGCGCCCATCTACAAGGCCCACGAAATGGGGATCAAGGTCCACGTGTGGGTGGACGAAACGCGACCCCGCAACCAGGGAGCCCGCCTCACCGCGTGGGAACTCCTGCAGCAGGGGGTGCCCCACTCGGTCATCGCGGACAACGTGGGCGGGCACCTGATGCAGCACGGCATGGTGGATCTGCTCATCACCGGCGCGGACCGCGTGACGGCCAGCGGGGATGTGGCGAACAAGATCGGCACGTACCTGAAGGCCCTGGCCGCGTGGGACAACGACGTGCCCTTCTACGTCGCCCTGCCGTCCTCCACCATCGACTGGCGCATCCACGACGGACTGAAGGAGATCCCCATCGAGCAGCGGTCCCCGGACGAGGTGAAGTACATCGCGGGCTGGCACGAGGGCGAAATCAAGCGGGTCCTCCTCACCCCGCCCGAAAGCCCGGCCGTCAACTACGCCTTCGACGTCACCCCGGCCAAATACGTCACCGGCCTCATCACCGAACGGGGTATCTGCGA
>WGAA01000161.1 GCA_015489285.1 Anaerolineae bacterium
AATTCCCGATCCTCCTCCACCGCGCGCATGAACTCATCGGTGATGCCCACGGAGAGGTTGAAGTTCGTCAGTTCCCCTTCCTTTTCCTTGGCCCGGATGAAGTCGAAGATGTCCGGGTGGTCCACCCGCAGGACGCCCATGTTGGCGCCCCGGCGCGTGTTGTGGGTGACCAGTCCCCAGGCCAGGTAGGTGTGATTCTCATCCACCTCCAGGTCCAACGTCAACCGCTCCCCCGCCTCTTCCACCGCGGTAACATGGACGAACCACAAGTCATCCACCTGGGGAGCGTGTTCACGGAATACCGCGTACGCTTCGAACAACGCCTCGTACGCGGAAAGGGTCAATTGCCGCTCCCCGCGCACGTAGCGCAACAGCCGTCGCCGCAAGGCCGGGTCCGTGGCCCGGAATTTCTTCCCCTGCCCCCGCCCCTGACGGTCCGTTTGGGGCAGGGTGATGGCCTCAAGAACAGGCGACAGCCAGTAGGCCGCCTCAGGCAGGCGATAATTGGACTCCCGGTCCAGATCCGGGGTGAACTCGCATACCTGAGCGAACCGCGAGCGAGAATCGCACCCGATCACCGAGCGCCATGCTCTCAGCCCTTTGTGGGAAACCACCCGGACCCGCCACCGCTGCCGGGTCCCAAAGCGCCCCTTGCCGTCCGCCAGCACCTGCAAGCGGACGGGCATGCCCAGGCCGATAAGCAAAGTAGCCACCTCGCGGGCCAGCCGTTCCGAGGTGGTGACCAGTTCCGGATACCCGTGGACCACCGTGCCGTCGGCCTCGAACAATCCCCGCAAGAACGCGGCCACCACTTTGGGCGGGCTACGCCGTATCACCGACGGCACAAAGGCTTCTGCACTGGCGGGTTTGACCATGCCGTTGAGGAGGAAGAACTCCTTGAGCGCCCGGTTGTCCAGCACCAGAGTGACGGAGGCATCCCCCTCCTTTTGCTGACGATGAACGCGAACGTGATCTCCGAAAAGGCGTCGGATGAGGCGAGGCATCTCCTCCAGCAGGTAACTGGAATGGGCCACGCTCACGCCCAGCCGATGATCTTCGTCCCTTCCGGCGATGAACCCATCGCCCACCATGTACCCCAGGAAAAAGGCCAGGTCCTCGTCGAGAACGTCAGGGAAATGGGGCATCACCTGGTTGCCGTGTTGGCGTTCGGGGTGACACAGGCGCTGGAGGCTGCCCCGGTGCTGTCCCAGTTTGACCAGGATGGCATCTCCCGGTTGGAGGGCGCTGAGGGCTCGCCAGCGGGGGCCTTCGGAGGTCATCACCTTGACCTTGTGGTCCGGCGTTCCGGTAATCTCCAGCCCTTCGGAGGTGCGCACCCGCAGCACGGGTTTGACCCCGTTGTTGTACCCCCGCGGGGACGTACGCCATCCTTCGTCCGTGGCCACGTGTAAGCGGTGGGGCTGCCAGCCGGGCACATCCGGGTCGACGATTTCGTCCAGGCGCAGGGTGCCCGCTTCGGTAAAGACCAACGTCTCGGGAGCCAGGCAGCCGCCTTGCGCGATCTCGCCGAAGGCGACATCGTACACCTTGAGGAAACCCACAGGGCCGGTGGCCGTCCCCGCGCTGGTGCTCACCCGGTCCCCCCGGGGCCGGAGGCGGGAGAAGGAGAACCCGTTGCCGCCCCCCGTCTGCTGGATGAGGGCCGCGTTGCGCAGCGTCATAAAAATCCCGTCCGGCTCCCGCCCCATATCATCACTGATGGGGAGGACGAAGCATGCGGCAAGCTGGCCCAGGGGCGTCCCCGCGCCGGTGAAGGTGGGGGAGTTGGGCATGAAGCGGAAGGCCGTCAGGAACTCGTAGAACGTCTCCGTGGTCCGCTCCACGTCCTCCTCCGTCCCGCCCAACTCCAAATCCGCCTTGGCCACATGGTAGGCCACCCGGCGGAACATCTGGGCCGGGGACTCGATGATCTTCCCCTCCAGGTCCTTGCGCAAGTAGCGCCGGGCCAGCACCCGCAAACTGTTCGCGGACAACTCGATGCGGTCGGATTCCTCATCCCAGGGAATGCCCAGTTGCCGGATGACTTGTTCTTTCTCCTTCTGCTCCATATCCATGGGGGACACCTCCTTTG
Source organism: Anaerolineae bacterium (assembly GCA_015489285.1). Classification (GTDB taxonomy): domain Bacteria; phylum Chloroflexota; class Anaerolineae; order JAADDB01; family JAADDB01; genus JAADDB01. Next base: position 2,093 of record WGAA01000161.1, read on the forward strand.
TGAGACTCGATTAGCGACAACGCGGCCGCGATCAAAGGACATCCGTTGGCTCAGAGGGACACGAACCCCTCCTTATCGTTCCAAGGGACGTGATGACCTTCAGGGGGCACCTACGAGGAGGAGATCAGGCGGTCGATCTCCTGCCGTACGGCGTCCAGGTCGGGAAGCTGAAGGTACACAGTGGCAAAACGGATGT
>WGAA01000162.1 GCA_015489285.1 Anaerolineae bacterium
AGCGCCTGACGCATGACGGGTGACGACCGACGACCGCACCCGTCTCCTTGACCCCACCCCATTTGGTCCCCCTTGGGGACGGGGGTATAATCGGGGCACCTCGAACTGCCCTCACGTCCGGGAGGTGAAGCTATGGTGGCGGAGCGGGAGAAGATCCGCGTCAGCGTGGGTGTGATGGCCCACAACGAGGAGGCGAACATCGGCAAGCTCCTCGACGCGTTGTTGAACCAGCATCTCCACGAGGTGGAGATCAGCGAAATTATCGTCGTGGCCAGTGGCTGTACGGACCGCACAGAAGATATCGTGCGTGAGTACATGGAGAAGGACCCGCGCATCAAACTCCTGGTGCAGAAGCGACGTGAGGGGAAGACCTCGGCCATCAACCTTTTCCTCAAACACGCCAAGGAGGACATCTGCGTTATCGAGAGCGGGGATACGTTACCGCGCGAGGACGCAATCGAGAAGTTGGTGCGCATGTTCCGCGACCCCAACGTGGGCATGACGGGAGCCCACAAGGTGCCCGTGAACACCCCCGACCACATCGCCGGACTTCTCACCCACCTGCGCCTGCGCCTGGAACATCAACTGTGCCTGGAGATTCCCCGCCTGGGAGAACTCATCGCCTTCCGCAAAGTGTTCGACCACATTCCACCGGACGTTTCCATGGACGAGGCCTTTGTCGAAGCCCTGGTCGTGCAGCGGGGCCTGCAAGTCCGTTACGCTCCCGACGCCATCGTGTACAACACGGGGCCCACGAGCATCCGCGACTTCGTCAAACAACGTCGGCGCAATCATGCGGGGCACCTCTACCTGAAACACAAGTACGGGTACAAAGTCTCCAGCCTGCAGAACTCCCGAGTCATCAAAATCGCCCTGAAGGAAATCTGGGGCGCCATCCGCTTCATTTACATGCTGGTCCTTCTGGCCCTTTTGGAAGGATGGGCTCGCCTCCTGGGGTGGTATGACTTCGCCATTCGCAAGGAACGGTACGAAGTCTGGGATATGGCGTGGTCGCAAAAGGCGGACGTGGAGGAGCAGAAATCCCAGCTGGAAGGACTCCCCATGGTCATCACCCCCGTCGTCGAGCGACGGGGATCCCCCGGGCAGGAAGGCGGGTAGATGACTCGAGAGCGGGCCGCGCTCGCGGCCAAGGTCGCGATCAGTGGCTTCCTCCTCGCGTACCTGTTTCACCGGGTGGGCCTCAGCGACATCTACGCCCATGTCCGTCACATGCGCTTATCCCTGGCCCTTGCGGCCCTCATCCTCTACATCCTCGCGGTCGTCGTCAGCAGCACCAAGTGGTGGATCCTTCTGCGGGCTCAGGGGGTGCAGGTGCCCTACTCCGCGCTGCTGGCATACACGCTTATCGGTGCCTTTTTCAACACGGTACTCCCCGCGAACGTGGGGGGGGATGTGGCCCGGGGATACGGGTTGGCCCGCCACACCCGTACCTCGGACGCCGCGGTTTCCGTCATCGTGGACCGGTTGGTGGGACTCTTCGCCTTCATCACCGCGGCAGCCCTCGCGGGCACGGCCCTTCTCCTGACAAATGCCCTTGGTCCGGCGTCCCTCACGCCTGCGGGGGTCCACAACGTGCGGGGGATCACCCTGCTGGCCTGGCTGGCCGTGGGAGGCATGTTCGTGGGGTTGGGGCTCCTGTTGAGCCGACGGAGCAAGCGGTGGGTCGAGGAGAAGGTGCTCACGCGTGGGTGGCTTCGCGGCCTTGCCGGTCCCTTTCGCCGCGTCTCCAATGCCCTCAACGCGTACCGTCACGCGTACGCGGCCCTGGTCGGAGCCGTGTTCATCTCCTGGACCGTGCTCCTTCTCACCTCGTTGGAGAACTGGCTCCTGGCCGAAGCCTTACGTCCCGGCGTCGTTCCCTTCCTCTACGTCCTCCTCTTCAACCCCCTCATCGCTTTTGCCCTGCTTATTCCCCTTTCCCTGGGCGGGTTGGGGTTAGGGCAGAGCGCGTACGTCTTCTTCTACGGTCTGGTGGGGATTCCCGAAGCCCTGGCGTTTACCCTTTCCCTGCTCCATCAGGGGGTCGTGTACATCGCGGGGATACCGGGCGCCCTGCTGTGGACGTTGGGGGGACGC